>JAEURE010000021.1:9060-17145 GCA_016789485.1 Anaerolineales bacterium
AAGCGCTACATCCTGCTTTTGCACCTGCTGAAGATGGGAGGAAATTGCCGTATTACGCTGGGTGATCTTGGCAAGCTCGCCCTGACTCTGTTCCATCATTAAATTCACTTCACGCAAGGCGCGCTGGGTTTCTTCCAACTCACTCTGGTAATCCAGAACTTCTTTATCCGTCATGAAATCACTCCAAAGGTCGAATGTCTGTATCTTTCAAAGTCACCCATCCGCGCTTCAATGCGTAGACGACGGCCTGGGTGCGATCTTCAACACCAAATTTTCGCAAGATGGCAGTGACATGATTTTTTACAGTTTGATGGCTGATGCCTAACAAGGTGGCTATCTCTTTGTTGCTCATACCGCGCACAACACACGCCAACACTTCCATCTCGCGGTCCGATAACGGGTGGAAGGGTGTACCGGGTTCGCTGTAAGAGCGCCTGGCGCCTTCCATTCTATCTTCCACCCAAAGTTCCAATTCACGGCGGGTGAAAACGTTGTTTGCAAAAACAAATTTTCCTTCCGCAACTTCGCGAATGATGCGTGAAAGGGATTGGGGTTCAATGTCTTTGGAGCAATACCCATGCGCGCCAGCCAGGGCGGCGTGAATCGCCTGTTCCACATCATCATACCCTGTCATTAGTATGATGCGAGTAGGTAATCTGTCCTGGGAGACTTGGTGCGTGATTTGTTGTCCATTCATGCCAGGCAGATTAACATCCAAGACGGCAATGGTCGGTTTTTTGGAGCGGATCAGTTCCAGCGCCTCATCCCCAGTCGCGGACTGGGCAATGATACGCATGTCAGGCTCCAGCGACAAAGCATCTACAACGCCTTGGCGGAAAAGCGGGTGGTCGTCAACGATCAGTAGGGTTATTTGGTTCATCCCAAGCCCATTCTCTCTCTTTGGTAATTGATTTTGAAGTAGATGCTATTTTAACCCATTAAGGGCTTTTCCACAGATAAACAACCATGTTTTGCTGGTCCATGGAGCGGGTAATCAGGCTGTCCGTTGAAAAAACTTCAGTCAGTCCCGCAGAAAGGACCGGGTAAAACTCAGGAAAAGCGATCAGGTAGTTCGCGTCCTGTTCATCAAGAAAAACGGCAATTCGCGGTTCATCCCGGATAAATGGAATCACTTCCGGGGAGATCAAACCTGCCAAGTCTATCAATTGATGGTGATCAAAATATCCCAAGGCGCCAATATCGTGGGCAGCAATGATCGAATCGGGGGATAAATTTTCAGCCGCCCATTTGGCTGTGACGACCATTTCACTTTCGATCACGGCAACATCCTGAGCGTAGGAACGTGCTCCGAGGATGATAAAACCAAATGTAAGCATAGCAACACTACCCTGCCAAAGTGTTTGTGCCACCCAATGATAGCGCGTAAAAATTTTGCTTTTATCGAATTCCGCAAAAGCCAGCAATCCAAAAAGAAAAAAAATCGGCATGGCCGGCATAATGTAACGTCCATGCTGGTAAACAGGCAAGCGAGAGAGATACAATCCAAGGTACCCAATACACCAAATCATGGCAGCAAGGCTTCCCCACATACGGTTCCTTATTGATTTTATCAACCAACCAATGATGCCGGGAATTAACACAAGGCTTGGACCAACCAGCAATTGCAAAAACATCTGTCCGAGACGTTCGGTGACGGGAAGCAATTGCCAGGAAACATATTCTGCTTGTTTGGCGTAAAACGTATTTGGCATGGGCGTACCGCCAATCGCCAGATTAAATAGAAGGTACAAACCAAACAAGGAGCCAAACCCAATAAAATAACGCACCACTGATGTAAAACGCGAGCGCATATCCTCTTCCATAAAAAGGATGGTCATCAAAACGGGTCCAAGGAGTGTCAAACCGTCGGGGCGAACCCAAACCGATAGGCCGGTGAGCAAACCAAGAGTTAAGTAGCGGTGCGTGTTCGTCATCAAAAGAACGAGCACAGTGGTGACGATCAACCCATGCAATAGTGTTTCCATGCCAGACATCCCCGCCCAAACGAGGTGCCATTCAAATGTGATAAAGATGCCGACCCAGGGAAAGCGGGGACGATATGTGTTTACAATTTTGCGCACTGTCCATTCACAGAGAACCGCCAGCGCAAACAAGGTCAGGATGCCCAGAAAGTATGTCCAAATATATGGTGAAAGTTTTACTAAAAATCCAAGGGCAAGAAAAGCAGACCATAGCGGCGATGTGGAACCCGCAGATGGAATGCCGCTTCGGAATGCCCACTCGCCGTTCATTGCAAGGTTGCGCGCATAGGTTTGATGGATCCATGAATCATCCAAAGGGAAGCCGATTGCATACGTGAATTGACTCGCAAGCAAATAGATAGCCGCAATCACCAACACAGCGGTGGCAAGAATTATAAAATCGCGCCGCGAAATTTCATCTGTTGATCTTGAAAATGTGCGTCCCATCGACCTCACCTAAAAATATAAAATCCTCATAATCTTGCGGATTCTCAAGCAGGTCCTTGATTTGAGGAAGAGCAGCCTGAGACTCAAGTACAAGATAGTTTGCGTTGAACTGTTCTGCCACCGCAAGGATGGCTTCCTCCCCGCCATACGGAATTGAGATTGCGGAACGATGTGAGCCAATATAATACCCCGGCGCATTACGAACAATGACAACATCATCGCTCTTGACTCCCTGTTCAAGTAGGAACGCCTCCACAAGCGGGTACTCAGCTTCGCCTTCACCCCAGCCAAGCGTAAACAACCGCAGGTTGACAACAAAGGCCGTAAGAATCATCGCAACCATGACAAGCGCGCTTCGGAATATAACTTTAGTCTGGTCATTGCCCCAGTTGCGTTTTCTCAGCGAGCGCAGAATCTCATCAAGACCCAAAGGCGCAAGAGTCCACCACATCGGTTGAAGCGCTGCACCTGCATGGAAGAACGCTCCGCGCGCGCCTGCAAACGGAAAAATAAATGACATCACAAAAAACAGAATCAACCAGGCTGTAACTGCAAGCTTGACCCGCTCATCTTTGCGAAAATAAATAGCACCTGCAATAATAAACGGAAATAGAATGATTCCACCATGCGCGGCGAAACCGCTTTGTAGATTTGTACCAAGAGCCCACAATCGATCCGAGATGATCTCATTCCAACCGTACGCAAGGAAAGACTCCATGCTCAGATCTTCGGGTGGATAGGTGAAGGTCTGGTCATAATTCTCGAGCCAGAGAGCGCGGCTTCCGCCGGGAGCCATTAAAGTCCCAAATATCTTCAAATTCCGCGCATACCAGGGGGCCATAATAATGAGGAAGCCAAGGAAAACAAGCAGTGACTTAATGAGTACATCACGAGCAAAACGCGAAAATGCATCTCGTGGAACGCGCCATAACAAGAACAGGAAAGTGAGTGCCAGCCACAACAAACCGTCACTACGGGAAAGGGAAAACAAACCGGCAAGGAGGCCGAGGAAAAACCAATATCGATTGCGGGATACGTCTTCAAGCAGTTTTGTTGCAAAGATGAAATATATACCGCCAAACAACATGAAGAGGCTGAAGTTATCCGTTACACCGACAAAAGGTGCATGGTAAACAGAGAAAATCGCCAACAAAGCAGAGACGAAAGCCAGGTCCCTTTTTTTAGAAAATGCATATGCCAGCGCGGCAGTGACAGGTACAACCAAAGCCGCAACAATAATGAAGGGTAATCTTGCCGAGGCGTAAGTAGCTTGACCCGTCACCCACATGCCCAGAGCAGAGACAATGGAAGCGAGGGGCATCCAATATGTATGGGACGGATGCGGCAGGGATGTGACACCGTCGAGATAATTCCACAGGTACGGCTCGGTGAAACCGCTGCCTTTTACAAGTTGAATCCCGCCCGCAAAGTAATAATCCGAGTCAAGGTAGCCGGGGACAGGCTGAAACTGCGCGATAATAAAAGGCAGGATCAAGCCGGAGATAAATAGAAGAAAATAAGTTCGGAAGGACATATCAATCTACCTGCGGGGCGCCAGGTCGCTCCAGACTCGCGGAGGGCGAATTGCCCACCAACGAATCCAGTATAAGCCGATAATAGCAGCGAGGGGCAGAAAAAGGAAAACCATATCCTGAACAATTTTGCCATAGCGTGACAAGGCGAAGAAAAAGACTGCCCAAGGGATAATAAAAACAATCAACAGCAAAAAAAATGTCAAAAAATTGGCGATATGATGCCAGCGATCATGAACAACAGCAAATATAAGTGCAAATGGAATAACCAGGACCGCCAGATGCTCCATTTCACTGCGAAACCCCAGCATGGGCGTTATTGCGAGAGTGAGACTGGCCGCCCAATAGAATCTACGGTTATCAGCCTGAAGCGCAGTATTCCATTCGTAGCCGAGGGCGATGACAAGGATGCCGATGAATATCCAGGCATAGATTCCACTTTGAGATGGGAAGAGATGCGCGAAAATCTCGTGGGTGGAAAAGCCAAAGTCGGCGCGCAAGTTGTTCATGCCAGCCCGTAGATAGGGAATGATCCAATTTGGATAAACAAGGAATGAAACGGCGGCCAGGGCAAATGTGATCATGCCCAGCCCTGCAAAGACTCTGGTACGTCTCTCGCGGTAAGCGCGCCATGCAACCAGCAGCAAAAATGGACCGCCCACTTCCCAATAATATAAAGAGACCGCCATCAATGCACCCGCGAGTTCATCCTGCTCGGCGCGAAGAGCGAGCAAAATACCTGCATAGGCGAGTCCAAGTAACAAAACTGGACTGGACTCAAGTATGGCTTGAAAAGCATAAAAGTTGAAAATGCTAAATATTAGAAACAGGATCCAGAAGTAGCGCGGGACTTCCCAATCTGTAAGACGCAGGCTTAGCAAGGCCGTGGTGAACAATGCCAGTTCGAGCATCAATGTATATAGAGCCCGGGCAAGCTGCGGGTCGGAAAGAAGCGAGAAGGGAAAATAGAGCAGGAGAATGTGAAAGGGTGTATCCAGTATGTAGGGTTCGTCGCCTGCTTTCGCTGAATCGCCATAAACCAATTCCTGCACACGGGCAGGGATTTCTCCGCTGTACGGATCAATCTTCTCAAAAATAAATGCACGGCTTGCAGCCCAGTGGGTGTAAAAATCACCGCCGCCTGTCAGTGTGAGGTTGGCGTAAACAAGCGCAGTGGAAACGATCAAAAATAGAATCGTAACCAGCGCAATGAATTGATAATCGCGAGAGGTGAGAGATTTTGAGGGGGGCTGAAAAGTCATTTATTCGATCACAAATCTGAATATGGGGCGTGTCGGTGAATTACGTGCCACCTCTTTAAAACCTGCTCTGAGAAAAGCAGAAGCTGTGCCGGTAAACACAAAAGGATCAGGCTGGTTATCTTTCAATTCCAACGGGTAACCTTCCACGATTTTGCCGTTGTTTTTCTTCACGTGCGCGACAGCCGCTTTTAACAACTCGACTGCAATGCCTTTGTGGCGATGTTTCTTTTCGATGAAGAAACAGGTGACCGACCAGACTTCCTGATCATCAATGGGTTTTAGAACGCGTGAATGCGCAAGTTTGGGATAAGCACTACGCGGCTCAATGGCGATCCAGCCAACAGGGTAGCCTTCAGAATAGGCCAGCAAACCAGGGACTGTTTTTGAATCGACAACAGATTTTTGCATCTGACGGGCAGCATCGCCTCTGATCTCATCGAAGGCTTTTCCACGCAATTTCCAAAACATGCACCAACAACCGCCGCAGGCTCCATTATCTCCAAACAGCAATTCAAAGTCGCGCCACAATTTTTGTGTGAGTGGGTGAAAAGACAAGTCCAGAAGAAGTTCCGTATCGAGAGGATTCATAGAAGTGAAGCCGCTAGCGCACGATGATTTTTAACTTCTGCGGCAGAATTTCGTATTCAAAATTCTGTATCCAATCCGGGAAGAGTTCACCGTCCGTATGTGCGGGAGAAGGCTTATTAAGTTTGACGGAGATTTTGGTCGCATTTACCTCAACCATGCCGTCCATTTCGACATAACTGCCCGCGCCTTCCTTGAAGGCGCGCGGTAAAGCCTGGAACAATCCCAAACGCGTGGAACGATAACCGTAGGCAAGGGTCAATTTTCCATCGAACATATCTGCGTGAGGCGTCATGAAGAATCCGCCTGTACGCCTTCCATTACCGATTGTGATCAACGATAGCATGCCTTTATACTCACCGCCGTCCCACGTCACTTCGGCACTCCATTCGGGTTTATCTAAAATTCCCTGCACTGCCGCGACGAGATAACGTGCAAGACCTTTGATCCAATGAATCTTTTCGTGCTTGATGGTGACGTACGGTTCCAAGCCTGCCGCAGAGTTATTGATGAAACATTTGCCGTTTAACACACCCAAGTCCATTAGCCTTGTTTTTCCGGCCGCAATGACTTTCGCAGATTCAGTCAAATCTGTTGGGAGACCGAGCGAATAGACAGCATCGTTGGCGGAGCCTGTCGGCATGATGCCCAATGGACCAACCGCCTCATTCGTGGACCCTGCGGCCTGAATCAGGCCATTGACAGCTTCTCCAAGTGTGCCATCTCCGCCCGCGGCAATTATCGGCGAGAAGCCATCCAGCACGGCTTTCTTAGTCAGCTCAATAATATGTCCCTTGCCTTCGGAAATATCCAGAGCAAAGTCCACGCCTGCCGCTTTGAGCGCGGCTTTAGCCTCAGGCCAGCGCGCCTTTGAATTCCAACGGTTCGAATACGGATTAAGAATTACCTTGGCGGTCATCGTCCCTCCACTAAGTGGTTTGTATCGATTTTACCTGATGTCCACTCTTTAAATTGTGACATTAAAACTGCAATGAAAATCAATACACAACCGAAAATTTGAATGGCGATCAAGGTTTCATTTAACAACAACCAGCCTGAAAGAACCGCAAACACAGACTCAAGACTCAGCAGCAATGCGGCATCCGCTGGAGGCGTATGCCGCTGCGCCCAAACTTGAAGGGTGTAACACAAACCCAACGAGAAAAATGCGGTGTAGGCAATTGCAAAAGTCATCGGCCAGCTAAAGCCCGTCAGCGGCTCAGTGAAAATGCCAACTCCTAAATTGAGGAGTCCGCAAATGATAAGCTGCCCCACTGAAAATGACATCGCTTCAAATTTGGAGGCATACTTGCCAAGAACGATGACATGGAATGTCCAGAACAATGCGCCGACGAGTTCCAGCGCATCCCCTGCACGGACCTCGAACCTGCCGCCCGTTGAAAGAAGAAATGCCCCCGCCCCAGCCAAAAACACAGCCACAATCGACAACCAATGCGGCTTCTCCCCCCAAACGAAGAATAATACAATGGGAACAAGCACTACATACAACGCTGTAATAAAACCAGCGTTCCCCGCCGTGGTATAGACCATGCCCGCCTGCTGCAAGGCGCTCCCTACGAACAAAAAGAAGCCGGCGACAAACATCCATTTATATTGCTCGCGCGGCATGGATTTAATGTCACTTCGCTTCACAAACGGCAGTACCACGAGCGCCGCCAGCAAATAGCGCGCCGCGTTGAATTGATAGACGCTTCCCATCTGCCCGGCAACGCGTTGTGCAACAAAGGCAGAGCCCCAGATGATGGCAACGAGCAGGAGAGTCAAGTCAGCTTTGAGGCGCATAAGAAAATTTCAGGTGCTCCTGTTTCAAGTGTCGATGTGAGTGATACAATCTAGAAATCTCAACATTAAATTTAATAATAGGCAATCATAGCACAGGAGCTTTAGATGTATAGCGCCAAGCGAACACAAAATAATACGGCGAATACCAACAGCAGGGCATTCCAATGAACATCAAGTTTAGCGGAAAAATTTTCCACTGGCGCGGTCCCGCTCCCTATCTCTTCGTCGCTGTTCCAGAAAAGCCAAGCCGCGATATCAAGGCGATCTCAGGATTGGTGACGTACGGCTGGGGGGTGATCCCAGTCCACGTGCAGATCGGTAAAACCAAATTTAAGACTTCGTTATTCCCCAAAAATGGGCTTTACCTTGTACCAATCAAGGTAATCGTCCAAAAAGCAGAAAATCTTAAAGAAGGCGATGAGGTGACCATAAAGCTCGAATTTCGGTTATAGCAATAGCAAAAGCGATGGAAGC
>JAEURE010000220.1 GCA_016789485.1 Anaerolineales bacterium
TGAAGCGTAAAGTCCAGCCATTCAATGTCGAGCGCCAAATCGCCTGCAATTTCAGCCGGGCGCAAGAAGGGAACTTCTGCTCCGTATTGTCGCGCAATCTCGGCATATTCTTCTGAGTCAGTCGAGACGAGAATATCAGCGAAGACTCCACTCTGCTTGGCGGCACAGATCGTGTACGCAATCAGCGGATGCCCCGCCAGCGGGCGAATATTCTTTCCCTGTACGCGTTTCGAACCGGCGCGGGCAGGAATCAACGCGATGATCGAGGGATTCTCTTTGCTCATACTTGCGTCGGGTCGATGTTGATGTACACATCTTTCAATTCAGAATAAATGTTGAGCGCCTCGGTGCCCGGCTCACGTGAACCGTTGCCCGAAAGTTTGCGCCCGCCAAACGGCATATGCGGCTCAGAGCCATGCGTCCCTGCGTTGACGACCGCCACGCCCGTCTGTACTTTATCGTAAAAACGAGTCGCGCGATGAATACTTTTGGTATGAATGCTTGCCGTCAAACCATAAGGCGTATCGTTCGCCATTTGAAGCGCATGTTCAAAGTCTTTCACTTTGAACAACAACGCCACAGGGCCAAACAACTCGCATTCGGAAATCTCGTCGTGCGGGTCTACATTTTCAATCAGTGTCGGCGCCATGTAATAGCCATCTTTATGTTCAGCATCGGTCATACGCTCGCCGCCGCAAAGGATGGTCGCGCCGTTCTTCTTCGCTTTTTCCACGGCAGAAATCATACCAAGCAACTGTCCTTCATTGATGACTGCACCAAAATCAGAATCATCCGTGATACCAATTTTCAGCTTCTTTGTTTTTTCCACAAGCAAATCGCGAAACTTCTCATAAACCGACTCGAAAATAATGATTCGGCTTGTGGATGCGCAGCGCTGTCCTGCATTGCTGAATGCGGAGAGCAGCACCCACTTGGCAGCATTCTCCAAATCAGCATCGTCACACACTACGAGCGGATTCTTACCGCCCAGTTCCAGCGAGATGCGCGCGAAGCGTTCCGCTGCCACGCGGTTGATGATGCGCCCCACTTCGGTCGAGCCGGTGAAGCTGATCACACCCACATCATTGTGCGCAACCAACGGCGCGCCCGCCTCTTCGCCAAATCCTTGCATAATGCTCAACACGCCATCGGGCAAACCTGCTTCTTTTGCGATCTGCCCGAAAATCCACGCCGTGGCTGGCGTATCTTCGGCGGCTTTCAAAATAGCAGAATTGCCGCAAACAAGCGCCGGAAAAACCTTCCACGCCACATTCGCGATCGGTGTGTTCGCGGCGATGATGAGTCCTGCCACACCGATGGGCTGACGGATGGTCATCGCATACTTGTTCGCTGTGCCGCTCGTGGTGGTGCGGCCATATAGACGCTGACCTTCGCTGGCGTAAAACAATCCGCATTGGATCGCTCCGCCCGTTTCGCCCAACGCCTCTTTCATCGACTTTCCAGTTTCAGCGGCGACAATGGCAGCGATCTCACTCTGACGGTTCTGCATCCCCACCACGATCTTATGCAGGATCATGCCGCGCTGTACCGCAGGCGTATCCGCCCAGGTGGGCTGGGCTTTCTTTGCGGCTTCGATGGCTTGTTGAATATCCGCCGTGCGTGAACGTGCCACTTTGAAGAGGATTTGTCCGTTCGCAGGATTGAGTTTGTCGAACCACTCATCCGCTTGAGTGGGTTGTTCTTGTGTACCGATCCAGTTTGGGATTTGGTTAGGGAGCATGTGTACCTTTACAATATCATTCTTATATTTGGTGTTTTATTACTTCAAATACTGCTTTAACTTATTCGCCATAAACACCTCTGTCGCGCGCATAGATTCATACGTCGCGCCACCGATATGAGGTGTAATTAAAAGGTTCGAATGTTCGAATGCGTATTTGAACAAGGGCGTTCTTTCAGATTTTCGCTCACCGGCAAGTACGTCTAAAGCAGCCCCAGCAAGGTGTCCGGAAGCAAGCGCTGAAAGCAGAGCCGTTTCATCCAGTACTGCGCCCCGAGCGGTATTAATCAAGTACGAGCCACGGGGCAAGAATTGTAACTCCTTCATGCCAATCAAGTTTCTGGTATCATCATTCAATGGGACATGAATGCTCAACACATCTATTTCGCGAAGCAATTCTTCCATTGTACCTTTCATAGTAACGCTAGGTAGGGTGTCTTTTCGATACGGATCATATGCATAGATTTGCATACCAAATACTGTGCCATACGCAGCAATCTTTTCCCCAATCCTGCCTAATCCCAAAATGCCGAGCCGTTTCCTGGCAAGTTCATGGCCTTTGAAACGATCCCGCTGCCACTCACCCTTTAGAACCGATGCATGTGCAGATGGGATATTCCTTGTTAGCGCCAACAGCAGACCCCAGGTCAGCTCGGCAGTGGCAGGAATCGACCGAAGGAATTCCGTTTCCCCATATAAACTAAGCACAGTTATATTCTTACGAACTGATTGTTCCATGTCGATATGGTCCAACCCGGTAGTTGCAGAAACAATAAACTTCAGTTCAAGCGCAGCGTTCAGCAACTCAGCATCTACCTGATGGCGCAGTCTTACAATGAGGACATCAAATTCACGAATACTTTGAAGCAATTCGGCCCGATCCATGTTTTTTTCCACTAAGTGTCCAATGGTCTTAAGAATGGAACGCGCATCATCACTATATTGGTCGGGCTCGACATTCAATATCTTCAGCATTTTCGTTATTTATTCCTGTTTAAAATAAAATCTGCCAATACCAGATCATATTCTGTGTCGATATTGAGTGAACGGTCTTCTGTCATGATATATGGTAGTATTTTATGTCCCAAAATAGTATTCTCTTCAAGTAAACTACGACGAAAGGCATAAATTGCGCCGTTACGGTGATATATAGGAGGAAGATCCTGACGGCGAACAGTTGAATTTTTTTCATCGAATGAGACGAGATACCCGCTCTCCAGCTTATACATCCGCGCGGGATGATGGTCCGATACCTGATACACGCTGACAACAGAATCTACATCTGACTGGAACAAAGATCGGAGGGCCTGATCAATATCAAGTCCAGTGCGAAGCGGAGAAGTGGGTTGCAAGATGAGGCCATAATCATATATCTCACCCTGTGATTCCAACACCTCAAACACATGTTTGACAGCATCAATAGTAGGCGTATCGTCTTGTGCTAGCTCGGCAGGGCGCTTCATCACATCACATCCATATGCTGCAGCAATCTCGGCGGTCTCTTGATCGTCAGTGGAGGTGATACAACGTTTAAGGATGTGGCTGGACTGCGCAGCTGCGATGGTATAAGTAATGAGTGGACGGCCAGCCACATCCCGAATATTCTTTCGCGGTACTCCCTTGGAGCCCCCCCTGGCGGGGATGATTCCCAATACACTTTTCATGTCGATTTTGATTTCCAGTCGTTCAACCTCATTTCAGAATCTCAAATGAGAAACCTGTGTCTTCGTCAATATCTATGGCCAGAGTCTTACCAATGACATTATCCAGTTCATACGGAGGAATACCGTCACTGGGTGATTTGATGGCAACGTCCTCACGCGTCAATTTATGACCCGCCTGGAGATCACGTGCCGCGACAAGTTTCTTGCCCATTTTGTGAATGGGATTAATTTCGCTGGGATAAATCTTCTTCTCACCATCCCCCATCGCCACTTTCACCCGGCGCAAATCGCGGACAAGCTTGCGCATGCCAATCGGTTCGAGCGAGAAGGCATGGTCAGTACCCTTCCAGGTGTGATTGAGTGTAAAGTGTTGTTCCACTACACGTGAGCCAAGTACATAGGCCGCCAATGCCATCGCAATGCCATTTTCGTGATCAGAAAGACCAATAACCACATCCGGGAATCTCTCGCGGTATGTAGTAATGACACGCAGGTTCAGATCCTGCGGCTCAGCGGGATAGGAAGCGGTACACTGTAAAATGCACAACTGCGAATTGATAGGCATGATAACATCATACGCACGTTGGACATCTTCCATTGTGCCACCGCCAGTGCTGATAATCATCGGCTTGCCAAGCTTAGCTACATGCCTGAGAAGCGGGGTGTTTTTGAGATCGCCTGAAGCAATTTTATAAAGAGGCATATCAAGTTCGGCAAGGAAGTCTGCACTATTGAAATCAAAGGCCGTAGCGAACATGATTAAATCAAGTTCATGTGCATACTTCTTTAGGGCATCATATTCTTTTCTCCCGAATTCCAATGCTTCACGGTGCTGGCCATATGTGGCGCCAAAGCTATTTTCATTATCGTATGGCTTTTCATAAGCGGCCCGCGTCAGCAGAGATTTATTATCACGCTTTTGCAACTTGACTGCATCCACACCGCATTCTTTAGCAGCTTTGAACATTTCCATAGCCTTTTGCAAGTCACCTTGATGGTTGTTACCAATCTCGGCGATAACAAAACAATCGCTGTCATCGGAAATGGTGAAGTCGTTTACAATCAATTTTCTCATGGCTTTTCCTTTTTATTTATCATGATACCGGCACAGTATGCCGGGTTCCTTCCATCATCTGGCGCGCATCGCAAATCAGGCAGACCTTTCAGTTTCCAAATAAATTTATTTGGCAGATTAAAGTAACTTTCGGCTATGTTTGCATCATTGCGGTATCTGGGTGCTGGTACTAACGAGTTGGCTTAAGATGTTTTGAAGCTTTTCATAGCCGATATCTTCATATTTTCGGGTACCACCCTTCATATGCATTGCAAAGGGCCGCTCCTTCCAAAAATATTCCTCCCATCCAAATTCACCGCGCATATCAAAAAGGCCATGATCTCTAAATTTGGCTTGGGTGGTGTAACTGCGCCGTTTTGGATAAAGTGAAAGGTTTTCAGGTACTAAGATCTGATACATCCGGGCAAAAAAATTCAAAAAAAACGCATTTTTAGGGGTA
>JAEURE010000221.1 GCA_016789485.1 Anaerolineales bacterium
GCCGATCAGCAGGGTGTTGTCCGCATAATTGTTGTAAGGTGACGACAGGAATGTGAAATCACCGAACGCGATGACATTCCCGTCTGCGCTGAGCGCTGCGCCGCCCTGGGCTGGGTCATTCGCATCATTTGCTGACGACAGAGTGGATTCTGTTCCTCGAAGCAGAATCACTCCTGAGGGCGATTCGACCGAATGTGCCCCGTACAACGCAACCTGTTTAAGTCCAAAGGTTAATTCGCTTTTGAAAAATTCGTCAAACAAAACGTTACGGAAATTGCCTTCGTTCTGCTCAAGATTGTAAAGATAATCGTTGTTGATGGAAATGCCAAAAGGCGCCAATAGTGGATTTGCCGCATTTACATCACCGTAGGTGATCGGATTTCCGCTGACGTAATCATAGTACAGGGAATATCGTGTGGCATCTGTGAACACCAACAACCGTCCGCCGCGGTCTGCAAAATTTTTGAGGATGCGGATTTCATCCACCGTATATGTGACCGAGGGGGAGAATGTGGCAAAGGAATTGGCGTATCTCAGTTTATATTCCAACAGGGTTGCGTCAGTTAACAATTCAATCTGTCCCCCGCGCTGTTTAATGGCTTCTGCCAGCGATTCGATCTCCGTCATCGAGAATTGATTGCCGTGGATCGTGTCCATCAAAACCATGCCGCCATTTTGTTTCAGTTCTTCCATATTGACATCAACGGGATTGAAGGGTGCTTTTGGCGCACTGAAGGATTTAAAGTCTGGTATGGAAAAATCAGGCCGCTGGGTAAATCCACGATAGAACCATAGTCCGCGTAAAAGTGCGGGGAGGATGAGTGCGGCTAACGCGATGTAAAGTAAATTCTTTTTCATGTCAGCCTCCGTTATTTGAGCGGTAAGGGGGGAATGTAAAGCAGATAGGTGCCTGCCTCATTTGGATACGGCAAGACCATCCCGTCCGGGCTTTGAAAGAAGAAGGGATATGCGGATACAGAGACAAGCCCCGAAAGTTCATATAGGTCTACCGCTTTGTAGTTGGCAACCTTTGCGAGAGACGCGGCTTTTTCAATGGCATCCGTTTCTGTTCCGATCTCGTCTGCGATTCCGAGGTGGACAGCTTCCGTGCCTGCCCAAATTTGACCGGTGAAGATAACCTCCGGTCCTGCGTTGAGACGTCCTTCGCGCCCAAGTTTTACAGCTTCAAAGAATCCCTGCTTTACCATTTCAATCTGGCGCATGTCCGAATCACGCGGAGCCCCCCAAAGTTTATAGGGGCCTGTGGAGATGATATCTTCGATAATGAAAGGAGCGGGAGGCAGGTAACCGATCACACCGATGTTTCCCACAAGCGATGTCGGCTTCGTATAAATGTAATCAGTATTTACGGAGAGATAGTATGCGCCGCTGGCAGACATGCCATTCACGGCCGTGACAACGGGTTTCTTTTCCCGCAGCCGCGTCAGTTCCAGGTACACGGCTTCCGTGTCCACTACCGTGCCGCCGGGGCTGTCAAAGGCAAGCACCACTGCGCGGACTTCAGGATGGTCAATGGCGTAATGGATTTGAGTGATCATCTCCTGGGCGGTGTACGCATAAATGGCGTCGTTGAGATGGATCACTCCAATCACAGGCTGAGGCACAGCTGCCGCAATCAGAACACCGACGATCAACGGAAGAACGATCCATAGCAAACTTGTGCGAATATTTTCCCATTTCAGTGCGGATGTATCCATACCTGCTCCTTTGGGTTGTGATTAACTTTATTGAGCATATACGAGAAAAGATGCTTTGTCAACAAGGTTGTTTTTGAAAAAGAATTAAAGTATAGTTGGAAAACACAAGGCAATCCCATATCATTTTTCCCAGGAGATTCTCTCATGCCCACCCCATTAAAGGCCACCCCAAGAGCAGGCGCAGTTGTTCCAAAAGCCGGACCAACCTCATACGTCAAGTTTTCCGATAAGTTGACAGGCTCGATCAACGACATCGTCAAGATCATCGAACAGCACAAGGAAATGATCGACTCGATTCAGGAAATCGCGCTTGAGTTGACTTCCTCCATCGGTTCGCTGCACACCCTCACCGTCAAATATGCGCGCACTGCCAACGGCATTTTGGATGTCCTGTTGCCCATCCTCAAAAACCTCCCCCTCATTCCAAAGAATGTCATGCAAATGCTTGTCAACCTCGAAAGCCTCACCCAGAAGATCATCGACAACGAAACTTCCACTACAAAGACCATCACAGATGTCCGTTCCGGTCTGCAGACTGGAGATGCGAATAAATTGAAGGCGCACGCGGGTCAGCTTCAAGCCGTGACGAGATCGATCTCTGCCATCATTCCAAAGCAGGGATAAAGCGCCCCTTCCTTACCTGCCGTCTGATTCGTCCCTTTGGCAGGGTCAACGCTGTGGTTTTTCCACCCCAAAATCGTTGACAGGTGTGCCCACCCGCATGTATAATATCGTCCGCTTCAGCCCCGGCTGTAAAACCGGGGCGGTTGTCTGTAAATAACCCAGCTTCCCCGAAAGTAGGCGAAGGGTGTACGTACCCCGCAAACTGCGCGGCGAAGTGATGACTGGAGAATATAAAAAATGAGAACCGCAATTGTTGAAAGTGGCGGCAAGCAATACCGCGCCGTCGAAGGCTCCACGATTGATGTGGACCGCCTTGCCTACGAAATAGGCAAATCGTTTGACTTTGACCGCGTCTTGATGGTGCTTGATGAAGACACTGTCTTGGTCGGCACTCCCACTGTTGGTGATATGAAAGTTTCAGCCACAGTTGTGGAGCATGTCAAAGGCCCCAAAGTTGTTTCCTTTAAATACCGCCCCAAGAAACGCATCCGTGTTAAGGGTGGGCATCGTCATCAATACACTCGTTTGATGATCGACTTCATTGGCAAGGCCGGTGAAGAACGCAAAGCCCCCAAGAAACAGGCTGCTCCAAAGGCTGAAAAAGTAGAAAAGGTTGAGGCGAAGGAAGAAGTCAAGGTCGAGAAGAAGGCCAAGGCGCCGAAAGAAGCGGCTGCGAAGAAGCCGTCAACCAAGAAGACTGAGAAGAAGTAGAGGTAAATCATGGCACATAAAACAGGTGGCGGATCAACCCGCAACGGTAGAGACAGCAACGCCCAGCGTTTGGGTGTAAAACGTTACGCCGGACAATTTGTGCTTTCCGGCAATATTCTTGTCCGCCAGCGCGGCACGAAGATCAAGCCGGGCATCAATGTTCTGGTTGGCAAGGACGATACTCTTTTCGCAATTGCGGACGGGATCGTTATGTTCGATGTCGTTCACGGACGCAAACGCGTCAATATCATCCCGGCTGAGGCGGAATAATGAAAGCAGATATCCATCCTACAGTGTATGAAGCACAGGTAACATGCGCTTCCTGCGGCAAGACTTGGGTGACCACATCCACCAAGAAGGAATTGCGTGTTGATGTGTGTTCCAACTGTCATCCATTCTTCACCGGTGAGTCTGCGAGAATCCTTGACGTGGAAGGTCAGGTGGACCGCTTCTATAAGAAGCTTTCTGCCCGCCAGACATACGTGGAACAGCAGAAGGTCAAGGAAGAGTCTTTGAATTCTCCCGATCGTTCGATTGACGATCTGGCTCTTGCTCCCCGGGCGGCTGAGTCTCTCAAGAAGGCCGGTGTTTTGACCATTGGTCAGGTGCTTGAAAAGCTTGCAGAAGGCGATGCCTCTTTGTTGGCGATTGCTGGTTATGGTCAGTCTGCGCTTACCACCACAAAGAAGAAACTGCGTGCCTTGGGCTTTGAACTTCCTGAAGCTCCCAAACCAGTCAAAGTTGAAAAGACAGAAAAAACCGCTGAGACTGAAACTGGCGAAGAATAAATCGCAGTGACATTTGCTCCACTGGGGCTTTGTCAGAGATAAGTTTCTCAGGTAAACTAGACAGGCAGATGTTAAAACATCTGCCTGTTTTTATAATTCATTGCCAGAGGTTTTATGCGTCACACACACGGTTCCATTGAAGTTGTCTGCGGTTCGATGTTCAGCGGCAAGACGGACGAGTTGATCCGCAGGCTGGTACGAGCAACCATTGCGAAACAAAAAGTGCAAGTCTTCAAACCCGCCATTGATGTGCGCTACGCAATCGAAAAGGTGGCTTCGCACACAGGTTCAACTTTTGATGCGATTCCCGTCGAAAAAGCTGCCGATATTCGCTCAAGATTGGACAAGGATACAACAGTTGTCGGCTTGGATGAAGCGCAGTTCTTTGATGCCGAAGTGGTGACCATTGCCCAGGAATTAGCCACACGCGGTGTGCGAGTAATCGTCGCAGGTTTGGATATGGATTTCCGCGGCGAACCGTTCGGTTCCATACCAGTCTTAATGTCTGCGGCAGAGGATGTTTTGAAACTTCACGCGATTTGCATGGTTTGCGGAGACAACGCTTCACGCACCCAGCGTTTGGTCAATGGCAAGCCTGCCCGTTACGATGAGCCGATTGTAATTGTCGGTGCCTCGGAGTTGTATGAAGCACGCTGCCGTCAACATCACGAAATCCCACACTAGCAGGGGAGATTTTAGAAGGAATTGCCGATATGCAAGATTATAAAGATGTACTCTCTGAAATATTGATAGATGCAGAAAGCTTGCAAATGCGCGTCAAAGAACTTGGCGCTCAGATCAATGCAGATTATGCCAGTGAGGACCTCTTGCTCATCTGCATCCTGCGCGGCGGCGTGCCTTTTATGGTTGACTTGAGTAGAAGCATCACCGTACCGCATATGATGGATTTTATGGCTGTTTCTTCCTATGGAGCAGGTAAGCGCGAGTCGGCAGGTTCAGCCCGTGTCACACTTGACCTGCAGACGGATATTCGCGGCAGAAATGTCTTGCTTGTGGAAGACATCATTGACAGCGGACATACCATC
>JAEURE010000222.1 GCA_016789485.1 Anaerolineales bacterium
AAGTTAATCGCGGACGCCATCCAACGTGTTGCCTCCGAACATGTGGCGGAAGTCACCCGGGCCGTCGTCACCCTCCCAAGTGAGGAAATGAAGGGACGCATCGTTGGACGCAACGGACGCAACATCAAAGCCTTTGAACAGGCCGCCGGTGTGGATGTGATCGTGGACGATACTCCTGATTCTGTTACCGTCTCCTGCTTCGACTCAGTCCGCCGTGAAATTGGGCGCCGCGCCCTCAGCAAGCTCATCCTCGACGGGCGCATTCATCCCGCACACATCGAAAAAGTGGTCGAGGATGAAACCAAAGCTGTTGAAAAAATTATCAATGAAGCCGGGGAGCAAGCCGCGTATGATGCAAACGTCACAGGCTTGCATCCCGAAGTGCTGCGCATGATGGGACGTTTGAAGTTCCGCACCTCGTATGGGCAAAATCAACTTGCCCACGCTGTGGAAGTTTCCAAGCTGGCCGGCATTCTCGCTGCAGAGATCGGTGCCAATGTAGAGCGAGCCAAACAAGGCGGCTTTTTGCATGACATTGGCAAAGCCATGGATCACAACCAGGAAGGAACGCATGCCGCTCTCGGCGCGGAATTCTGCAAACGCTACGGTGTGAAT
Source organism: Anaerolineales bacterium (assembly GCA_016789485.1). Taxonomy (GTDB): domain Bacteria; phylum Chloroflexota; class Anaerolineae; order Anaerolineales; family Villigracilaceae; genus Villigracilis. The sequence goes on from JAEURE010000222.1 coordinate 616, forward strand.
CCCATTGTTGTGAACGCCATCGCCTCCCACCACCATGAAGTTGATCAGGAAACTGTTGAAGCGGTTATCGCTGAAGCAGCAGACGCCATCTCCGGCGCCCGCCCCGGCGCCCGCCGCGAAGATTTGGAAGCGTACATCAAACGCATCCGTTCGCTGGAGGAAATGTCCATGTCCTTCGACGGCGTTCAGCAAGCCTTCGCCATTCAAGCAGGCCGCGAAGTCCGCATCCTTGTCAAACCCGATACAATTGATGATCTGGGTTCCGCAAGGCTGGCCCGCGACATCGCCAAGAAAATTGAAGAGACTATGCAATACCCCGGGCAGATCAGGGTTACGGTTATTCGGGAAACACGCTCCACCGAGTACGCGAAATAATAAATGACAGAAAATCCGCTTGCCTGAGAGAACAGCAAGCGGATTTTTTCTCTCTAAGCAACAGGAAGTTAATTTACAATTGAAATTATACAGCTCAAGATAACCGCTATAATTTCAACATGTCATGCACGGGCAAAAGGCCGATCAAAGGTTTATTTCAAAATAAACACCCATGAGCATATCCATTAATACATCTTCAAAGGATGGAAAGGAAAAATCACCGCTTCCGTGGTGGACATGGGTGTTGCCATTCTTTATTGCCAACCTGGGCACATGGCTTTCACTTTGGTTTAAAACAGACCACGGAGTGTCCCTTTGGTACCTGCCTGCCGCTTTTGGCATCGTTATGGCATATTGGTGGGGACCTCGTGTACTGGCAGGAATCTATCTAAATGCTTTGATTTGCACGCCACTTTGGGGTCTGCCATGGAAATGGTCGGTGTTATACGCCCTGCCAGAAACGCTTGAAGTGGGATTAAGTTGGCTTTTTTTTATACAACTCGCAAAAGGCAAATGCTGGCTGCCAAACACAAAAAATGTCATTCAATTTTTATTTCTAGGCTGCCTGCCGCCCATTTTAATAGCCAACCTCTATCGAGCCTCACAACTCATCATTTTGGGAAATTTTAAAGAAACTACCCTGTGGGATAACTGGGAGTTGTTTGTTTTGACAGACCTGGTTACCCAGTTTGTTTTTGTTATACCGGTGCTTATCACTTTGACCAGGCCCATAGCCGATAAAGGGTGGACAGTTATTAAAGACAAGCCGCCTGAAACCTACATTCTTCCTGAAGATAAGAAATCCCTTCTTGATATCCTTCTAGCTGCATTTTTTTTCGTTATAGTTTTTATGCTGGCTTTGCAATTTTCGTTCCACGACCTGCGAATCGTATATGGCTTGTTATTGATTCTAACTGCCATTCGTTACGGGGTATACATGGCTGCGCTTGGCACAAGTTGGATCGGACTTCTCACTTTCATCCTGCCAACCATCCCTGCAAACAGGCCTGCCCGGCCCATTACCGCTGACAGTGTATTTATAACAGCCAATCTTGACATCCTCCTCCTATGTGGAATCACTTTATTGACCGGGCGCGCAGTCAGCGATCTTTTTACAGAAATTGCCGACCGTAAAAAATCCGAGGAAAGTCTTCGCAGCGCCGAGATCAAATATCGGACCCTCGCAGAAAAAATCCCCCCCATTATTTACACAGCAGACATTGATCAACATGTTGGTGTGACGTATATCAGCCCGCAAATTACATCATTAGGGTTTACGCAGGAAGAATGGATTGCCGATCCTGAACTTTGGCTAAGACAAATCCATCCAAATGACCGGGAAGGGGTAATGGAAAAGATCAAGCAGGTTAGGGAAAATGGAAATCCATTCAAATCAGAATACCGGCTGATTACGCGCAATGGCGATGCACGGTGGTTCCTCGACGAAGCCATAAATGTCACGGATAACAATGGAAATGTTCTCTTTCGCCATGGATACATGCTGGATATTACAGCGCGTAAACATGCAGAAGAAGCGCTGACTGCCCGCGAGCATTATTTGGAATTGCTTAATGAGATGACTCGCACCATCCTGCTCACCTCGGATCTGGATTCAGCCCTGGGCGAACTGGCGCGTAATATGGTGAAGCTGACAAATGCCGACGATTGTCACATCACGCGATGGGACAATAAAAAGGAAGTCGTCATTCCTGCAGAGACCGCTAAAGCCGATCCTGAAAAACTTTCCCCGCCCACCATAAATGACCCTAAAATCTTAATGATGACCGCATCTGTTCTAAAGGCTGAGCGTGTACTCGCAGCAGATGATGTGTTCAATTCACCCTACATGAGCAGCGAAACTGCAAAAAATTACCCGGTCCGATCCGCGTTGGGTATTCCATTAATTGTCAGAGATTACAAATTAGGGGCGGTGATCATTACCTACAACACACCGCATCATTTCACACAACAGGAAATCGAACTTTCAGAACATGCGTCAAAACATATTGCTGTTGCCTTGTGGAATGCACAAAGGGATATTGAACTGAACAAACGGCTGCAAGAATCAGCCGCCCTGGCAAAAATCTCCCTGCTGCTAAGCGAAACAGAGCGTGTCAGCCATGTCAATGTACTGCAGCTAATCGTTGACTCTGCGAAAGAATTGATTCCAGGGGCAGAACAAGCGGTGATTCACTTGCTTGACAAAGAAAAACAATTCCTGATCCCAGAGGCGCTTGCCGGATACAATAACTTCGAGGAAGGCAAAAAGAAAATGCGCCTCGGCGAAGGTGTGGCAGGACAGGCGATTGAAAGCGGGGAAGTTCTCAATATTGAGGATGTATTTAACGACTCAAGATTCATAAAGCTCAATCCGAATTCGACGGTACGATCGCTTATCGTGGTCCCTGTCATGAGCGGTTCCGAAAAACTTGGGACCATTAGCGTTCAGAGCAATACGCCAAATACATTCACACAATATGAAAGCCATTTATTAAGGGAACTTGGACTACAGGCTGCCATCGCCATTGAGAATGCGCGCCTAATGGAAAGTACGCAACAGGCGCTAAAGGAAACAAACGCCTTATATCGCATCAACCAGGGAATGGTCGCGTTAAACACCGACGAACTGCTGGCAGATGTGGTCGACCTGCTACAACAGAATTTTGGCTACTATCATGTGCAGGTTTACGTCATAGACCCGGGCACTGGTGATTTTGTTCTCCGGGCTGGCAGCGGGGAAATTGGCAAACAACTAAAAACACAGAACGTGCGCCTGCCCGCAGGTGCAGGCATTATTGGGTATGCCGCAGAAACGTTCGCGCCTTTCTTTACCAACAATGTGGACGAGGTGATGTTCTTCATTCGGCATGAACTCCTGCCGGAAACAAAATCCGAATTGGCCATGCCGGTAAAAATTGGGGACCAGTTGCTGGGCATCCTGGATATTCAACAGGCACCGCCCGGCATATTCACGAATCGTGACCTGCAATTGGTAAGTGCCGTCGCAGATCAATTGGCTGTAGCCCTGCAAAAAGCAGATTTGTATGAAGATCTGCAAACATCGCTGCAGCATGAAAAAGAAGCCCGCACCCAACTGGTTCAAAACGAGAGACTGGCTGTCATGGGACGGCTGCTCGCCTCTGTATCGCATGAGCTAAACAATCCCCTGCAGGCTATTCAAAATGCTCTGTTCCTGCTTAAAGGAGAACATGAGCTGTCCATGCAAGGAAAACAGGATCTGGAGATCGTTCTCTCGGAAACAGACCGCATGGCCGCGATGATCCAAAGATTGCGCGCCACCTATCGTCCCACGCATGCAGAGGATTTCACCCCAGTGCAAATCAATAACGTTGTGGAAGATGTATACGCGCTCATCTCCACCCACCTCAGACACAATAATATTTCCTTTGAATTCTACCCAGATCCCACTTTGCCGGTGATCCCAGGCCTGGCGGACCAAATTCGTCAGGTGCTATTGAATCTTTTTATGAACGCGGTGGAAGCCATGAAAGCCAGCGGCAGGCTGGGCGTCAGCACAAAATATCTTAAGGAAGACGGGGAGGTATTCCTTTCGATCTCAGATAATGGAACGGGGATCTCTCCGTCCATCCTGCCGAATATTTTCGATGCATTCATTACAAACAAGGAAACGGGTACAGGGCTGGGATTAACCATTTCGTACGATATCATTCTAAAACATCAGGGACGCATTATCGCAGAGAACAACCCTGAGAGGGGGGCAACCTTTAAAATATGGCTTCCAACCAAAAGAATGGAGACGTCATGAATATCACCGGGCACATCCTGATCATAGATGATGAGGCGACCCTGCGCAAAACCCTTGCCCGCATTTTACAGCAGGCAGGCTTTGAAGTG
>JAEURE010000223.1 GCA_016789485.1 Anaerolineales bacterium
AAAGAGAATAAAAGTTTGAAAGTTTGCAGGTTGTAACGTTATCTTGCTGCAACCAGCAAACTTTTTAACATGTCAACTTTATAACTATTACTTTTCAACCGACTTGATGATCCTGTCAAATTCCTTGCTAATATTTTCATCCAATGGATCGGGCTGGTGTTCTTTCAATGTCTTGCGTGCTCTAGCTAATGCCCAATCACGTGCATCGTCTTTTTTCGTTTCCCATTCAGAGTAAGGACGGCGGTCCATAAATTTGGGCATGAACAATTCGCGCATGTGGTTGCGGGTGTGCTTCTGTGCGAGGTAATGTCCGCCAGGTCCAACGTTGGCGATTGATTCCATCGCCAGGGTTTCATCATTGACTTCGATGCCTGCCATCATCTTATGGACGATGGAGAAGATCTCGCAGTCCATCATCATTTCTGCGAAGGACCAGATGCGGCTGCCGTGCAGGAATCCACACCCGAGCAGCATATCGGACATGACTACGCTTGCCATGAAGCTGGACATTGCGCCTTCAAGGCCTGCCTGCCAGTTCGGTTCTTTTGCCCCTGTGGCAAATGCACCCATTGAAAGCGGAATGTTGTAAAAGTCCGCAAGTACGTTGGTCGCTGCGCCGAAGAGGAAGTCTTCGGGTCCGCCACCTGTATAAGCCCCTGTGCGCAAGTCAGATGCGGTTTGGGCAGCGGCGTAAAAGACAGGTGCGCCTGGGAATGCAAGTTGTAAAAGAGCCGTTCCCGCGATCACTTCCGCGTTGCCGACTGCGAGGTTGCCAGCCATGGTTGTGGGGCCAGTGGTTGCACAGGCTGCCATGGTCATAAATCCTGTTGGGATGCCAACTTCTGCGGCGAGCAGTGCGGCGTCCAGACTTCCGCCATCATGACCAAGCGGGGGAGCTGTGCACTGCATCAATGAGAGAACAGGTCGCTCGCGGAGTTTGTCTTTTCCGCCGACGATTGCTGCTGCCATTTCAATTGCGGCTTTGGCTTCCTCCACGTTGTAAATGGACTCGGTCTGCACGTGTTTGGTGGAGTTCTCCCAAACGGCTTTTAGTTCATGGAGTCCGCGGGCTTCTACGGGTGTATCTTGCGCAGAGACGGGAACCCAGTGAAAGGCAACTTCCTCGGTTCCGTCGGCGATGCGGGCAATATCGCGTACATCCTGCAGGCATGAGGTGCGCTTCTCACTCGTGTTGATGTCGATCACTTCCACGCCGCAGCCATCTGTGCCGAGGTTGACATGGTTACCGTCAAGCTGTAGATCCTGCTGTGGGTCGCGTGCTGCAAGCTTATAGGCAGGCGGGCATTTTTTTAACGCATCTGCAATGACCTGCGGTTTGACGCGCACGATCTTCTTTTCATAATCCACTTCCGCGCCGTTGGCTGCCCAAATTTCAAGCGCGCGCTTGGACGGGAATCTCACGCCTACTTTTTCAATGATCTGCAAAGTGGCATCATGGATTTTTTGGACATCTTCTTTTGTTAAGATTTCAAGTTTCAGCTTTGGATTGCTGATGGTTTTGATATTTTTATGAGACATATAGGCCCTCCCGAGGCAAATGTCTCTCTACTCTCTCTGTGTTGTTTTATGTCATCATGAGCGCACTTCGCACAATGATATTATTGATCTGCCTTGCCGACTAACTCTTTGGCGATCTTTACGGCACCGACGGCGTCTTCAGAGTAGCCGTCTGCTTTGATTTTTTGGAACCAGTCACGAGTGATGGGAGCGCCGCCGACCATCACTTTAATGCGCGGACGCAGGCCTTCCTTATCCAACTCTTCAATAACCTCGCGCTGGCGAACCATCGTGGTGGTGAGCAATGCGCTCATGCCGATGATGTGCGCATCAATTTCGAGAGCTTTGCCGATGATCTTGTCGGCGGGCTGATCCACACCGAGGTCGGTGACTTCGAAGCCTGAGGCACTGAGCATGGTTCCTACCAGGGTCTTGCCAATCTCGTGGATGTCGCCTTCGACGGTTGCGAGTACAACGCGTCCCATCGTCTCGCGGGCGGAACCAAGTTTGAGCAATTCAGGCTCCAGGGTGGCAACCGCAGCTTTCATTGCTTCGCCAGCCATCACCAACTCTGGTAAAAACGCTTCCCCTGCGCCGAATTGATCGCCGATGTAATTTACGCCGACCACAAACCCCTTGGTGATCGCTTCAAGCGGGTGCATATTGATTTCAATGGCTTTTTTTGCGAGCTCTACAGAGAGATCCGAATCGCCATCTATGATGCTTTGTGCCATCTGTTTAAATAATTCTTCTGACATAGTGCCTCCTGGTTACTTTGGTTTTTTCATCAAGTGCGTGACTTGTTTTTCCTGTTCCCGAAGCAGTTTGGATGGAACGTTGCGATATGTTTCCAGCCATCTGCCTGATTCCATTACATGTTCAAGCGACATTTTCACAGCCAGATCTGCATCCCGCTTTTTGAGTGCCTCTAAAATTGCAGTGTGCTCATCATGCGTCTGTGCCACGCTGCCCGATACCAATTCGGGTTTTCGATAAAGCGCTTCGTAGAGAAGCCAGTCTGGGAAGGCGTTGGATACGATTGTGTATAACTGGATTAATAATGAATTTCCCGAAGCCTCGGCAATTGCCGCATGAAATTCGCGGCTGAGTTGTCTTTCCTGCGGCATTTCGTTTAACTCAACGTGCCTGTCCATTTCATCCATGATGAACTGCAATTTGGAAACCTGTTCGGGTGTAATATTTGCCGCGGCTTCACGTGCGATCATTGCTTCCAGCATGAGGCGTAAGCCGTATGCTTCCAGAATTTCCTTTGGGGATATTTCCCGTACACGCACGCCGCGATATGGCACACGTTCTGCCAGTCCTTTTGCCACAAGCAAATCCAGCGCTTCACGGACGGGTGTCATGCTTACGCCCATTTGGCTGGCAATATCCTCCTGCCGCAGCCAATCACCGGGTTCGTATTTCCCCGCAATGATTTGGCGGTGAAGCGCATCGTAAATCTCTTCTTTTAATGGTTTGTGGGTAAGTTCTTTTTCTGCTATTGACGTCATGATTATATATTATATATAATCATCCTCGATTTCGGAAGTACCTCGTGTCACGAAAAATGTCATCGGTTATACTCGATATATGGAGACTTCATGTCTGAAATTGACCTTGCCCCGCTGAAACCCGCAATTGAAAAATACATTTCCATGGGTCGTTCTGGCTTGTTGCCGGCGCTGCACGAGGCGCAAAAGATTTACCACTGGATTCCCGAGGAGGTGGCTTCTGAGGTTGCCAAATCCTTAAAGGTTCCACTTGCTGATGTACATGGTGTGATCGAGTTTTATTCCATGTATTACAACAAGCCTGTTGGCAAAAGCATTATCCGCGTCTGTACGGATCAAGCCTGCGCTCTTAAAGGCGCAGACGGATTGCTAAAGGGGCTTTGTAAACATTACGGCATTGAGCCGCATCAGACGACCGAAGACCTGTCTCTAACCATTGAGTCGAGTCCATGCCTTGGGCTTTGTGAGCAAGCTCCCGTGGCCTTGATCGATGAAGATGCGCAAACGAATATTACGAAGGATTTCCGTGAATATGAATTAGGCTTGCCCCGCTCCATTGTGTATGGATCTTTGCGGGTCTTGACTGCAAACTGCGGCGAGGGCACAACCTCCCTTTCGAAATATGGTGAATATGAGGGGCTGAAAAAAGCACGGTCTCAGGGCCGTATTGAGGTGATCGAAGAGATAAAAGCATCTGGTCTGATCGGGCGCGGTGGGGCGGCGTTTCCCACAGGCATTAAAGGGGAAGGCGCGGAGCGTGCCGTCGGCAATCAAAAATATGTGGTTTGCAATGCGGATGAATCCGAGCCGGGTACTTTTAAGGACCGCGTTCTTTTGACGGATGACCCTCATCGTGTTATTGAAGGGATGTGTATCACTGCATATGCGGTTGGCGCAAGCAAGGGATATATCTATATTCGCGGGGAATATCCATACATTGTTCCGATTCTGGAAGATGCTTTGCGCGAATCGCGTGAAGCGGGCTATCTCGGCGAACATTTCGATATTGAAATTCGTGTCGGTGCTGGTGCCTATATCTGCGGCGAGGAGACCGCACTGTTTGAATCGATCGAAGGGAAGCGTGGTTTCCCGCGTGTGAAGCCACCTTTCCCGGTCACACACGGGTTATTTGGTGAGCCAACCGTGATCAATAATGTTGAAACTCTTTGCAATATTCCTTTGATCGTTAAGGAAGGCGCAGCAGGGTATCGTAAGATCGGCACGGAGAAATCTCCTGGGCCAAAACTATTTTGTGTATCTGGGGATGTGAATAAGCCAGGCTTGTATGAAGTCCCGTTCGGTGTGACTCTCCGCGAACTGCTCAAAATGGCGGGTGGTGTGACGGGCGGGAAAAGGATGAAAGCGGTTTTGCTGGGTGGCGCAGCAGGCGCTTTTGCAACCAGAGAACATTTGGATATAAAGTTAACGTTTGAAGATTTGCGTGCGGCCGGTTTACCGCTTGGCTCCGGGGTGGTGATGGTCTATGACGAAACCCGCAATATGCGCGATGTGCTAAAGCGTTTGGGACATTTCTTTGCACACGAATCCTGCGGCAGATGGGTACGCAGCGTCAAATGGAGATTTTGAATCGCATTTCAGCAGGGAATGTGATGGAAGGTGACTTCATCCGCTTGCAGGATGTGGGTTGGACAATGACGGATGCGAGTCTGTGTGGTTTGGGGCAGACTGCCGCGAGTGCGGTTTTGTCCGCGATGAAGCTGTGGCCTGAATTGTTTGAGGTGGCAAAAGCCACCAAAGCAGTGAAAGCAAAAACACGCATCAAACCTTCTGTTAAGAAGGCAGTGGTTAAGACAAAGTTGAAACCTGTAAAG
>JAEURE010000224.1 GCA_016789485.1 Anaerolineales bacterium
CGACTCCTTCCCGCAAATTATCCCCTTGAAATCCAAGGCGAAACCCATCTCCGGAAGCAATTTCCATAGGCAAGCTCACCACATAATGATCCACCTCATCTCTCATGTAAATGAATGCGTCTTCTGCAAGGAAGTGGGTATGTTTGGCCTGCAACTCTTTGATGGCGATCTGCCTTGCTTTTTGGCTGGGATTAATGAGCATGAACAGATAATGAATCCAACCGTCCACTTTAAAAAGGATGCGCTGCAAACGGCCGGGCTTATACATACTCGGCGAACGTATCACCTCAGGCTTGCTGTAATTGGCATGAGACCCCAACGCCACATAGACAACAGGGTGAGTCGTTTCGTTTCCCTGCCTGTCCAAAGCCTTGTTCGTCGTTTCCCATTTTTCAATATTTCCAGCGCCGTGCTGTGAAAATAAAACAGCGTATGGAACGTCATTCTTCAAATAAACCGCTGTCATTTCCCAATCCCCTTCATGATGATTCATTCCATTCGCCGCAAGGCGCCAGTCATTAAAGGCGTAGAAAAAATGATATTGCAGGATGGTCCACTGATTCCCTGCCTTATCCATCTCACGCACCACCCGTCCATAATAAACCGGTTGACTATCCTTCTCCAAGATCTTTGCGTATTGCTGATATGCCTCCTGCGCAATTTTTTCCGTAGCCAGCGACAGCATATCCATGATGAGACCAGGACCTTCGGGAATAACGCGATCCAGAATAAATTTCATCGTCCGAACGGACAAATAAAATAGAATCAACAGATAAACAGGCAGTAAAACCAGATATTCCACTGCAATACCGATCGTATTATTTGGATGGAGAAAGAACCAGATCGGCGCAATTTCCAGCCCGATAAAGAAAAGCGCCGCCAATGCGGCAGGGATGATCCTCAAGCGAATTGGGGATGCCGCCATAAAAATAATAAACGCCGCGATCAAAGAGACGAGCAGAGCGATCTCGATTCCCATCAGCCCGACAAGCCACCATGCAGCACCAACCCCCGCGACAGACCCAATCCCCCACCAAACCCATGCATCTGAATCCCGAAGCGGGTCATTCACAAAGCGCAAAAAAAATTGTTCGCTTTGCAGTTCCCCCATGTGATCCACAAGCGACTCATCGAAATGGGAAATCGTCTCAACCGCACCCCTCGGTCCGCTCGGAAATATTTGACACATCTCCAGGTACGGCTCGACCGCCATCGGAAAAAAACGTTCGCTTTTGGCAAAACGTAAAACAGGCTCATATTTTGCAAGCAATTCAAGATCGTCCACATTGCCTCTGCTATGGTATAACCGCCATTATGAACATTCAACATCTAAAGCAATCTTTTGCGTCCTATTTTAACTCCGAATCTGAAATAATCGTCCGCGCGCCAGGACGGGTCAATTTGATCGGAGAGCACACCGACTACAACGATGGATTCGTCCTCCCCATGGCCATTGACCGAGCCGTCTGGCTCGCGCTGCGCCCACGGGATGACAAAACCGTACGCATCTTTTCCCTGGACCTTGAAACTGATTCGGCTTTCGAATTAAATTCCCTCAAGAAAGGCAATGACTGGATAGAATATCCAAAAAGCATTGCCTATGAATTAATGAAGGCAGGATACGAATTACGCGGCTTTGACGCAATAATGACAGGCGATGTCCCTCGCGGAGCAGGTTTATCCTCCTCAGCAGCCGTGGAATTGGCTGTGGCCCGCGCATTCGCCGAAGTCTCTGGCTTTGCATGGGATGCACCAAAGATGGCGAAAATCTCACAAAAAGCTGAAAACGAGTGGGTTGGAGTCAACTGCGGCATCATGGATCAAATGGCAAGCGCAGCGTGCAAAGAAGGCCATGCGTTATTTCTGGATTGCCGTTCACTGGAAATCCAATACGCTCCCCTGCCCAAGAGTGTTTCCATCGTGATTCTTGACACATCCACAAGGCGAGGGCTGGTGGACTCTGCCTATAACCAAAGACGCAGCCAATGTGAAGAAGCGGCGCGTTGGTTCGGGGTGAAAGCATTGCGCGATGTGAGCGTTGAGGAATTCAACAAGAGAGCAAAAGATGGCTTGAACGAACTGGCTGCTAAACGTGCCAGACACATTGTCACAGAAAATGCGCGAGTCCTCGAAGCCATTGAAATGATGAAAGCTGGAAATGTAAAACGGCTTGGGGAACTGTTCATCGCCAGCCACAACAGTTTGCGCGACGATTTTGAAGTGACAAATGAAGCATTGAATGTCATGGTGGATTGCGCGCTCGAACAGAAAAGCTGTTATGGCGCGCGCATGACAGGCGCAGGATTTGGCGGTTGCGCTGTCGCTTTGGTTAAAGAAGAAAATGCAGCAGAGTTTGTCAATGCCGTTTCAGTAGCATACAGGCAAAGGTCAAGTATGGAGGCGGCGGTTTACGTCTGCAAGGCAAGCGAGGGAGCCAGTCTCGTCTGCAAATAAAAAAATCAGGACACATTGCTGTGTCCTGATTTTGATTTAGGTATAAGCCATTTGCTCTACTTCAAGCACACGCTTGCGGCGCTGCCGCTTGATGATCTTTTCAGCTGCCACACGAGTTTGGCGGCGCTGGCCCGAGCGGATAATCAACTTCATGAACTTGGTGTGATTGATATTCTTGTCGTTCATGAGCGAGAAATCGGCAGAACCCGGTTCATGCGGCGGGTAGAAAATACCACAGTTGGGATTTATCTCGAGCATATAAATATCACCGTTGGCGTCCATACGATAATCACAGCGGGCATAGCCGTTACCGCCAAGTTCCTTGAAAACGCGCATGGTCTGCTCACGAAGCACTTTTTCGATCTTGGGATCCGTCACTGCGGCGACGGACATTTTTTCATATTCAACCCATTTCATATCATAGTGCTTGAATGATTCACCGTCTGGAAAGATGAACTCGACAGGCTTGACAGTAATGGGAGCGGCGGGCTTATCGGGATCTTCGGCAATAAGACAGGTGAATTCGCGTCCTTCAATAAATTCTTCAATGAGGGCGCGGCCAAACTCCTCAACTTCGGCAGCAATCTGCTCGCGAAGCTGCTCAAGATTCTCCACGCGTGACTTGCGGCGAATACCGACGCTGGCATAACCGTGCGGCGGTTTGACCAGCATGGGGAATTTCAAACGTTTGGCAACTTTTTCCGCATCTTCTGCACGATTGACAAAGATCCAATTGGGTGTGGGAACAGAAACGCGCTTCGCGGCATTCTTCATTTCGTCACGGGTAGGATCAAAGAACTTTGAATCCGCGCCGGTGAAAGCCGCGTTGTATTTCTCAAGAGCGTGAACAAGTGCAATTCCAGATAACGCGTCATCAGGTGTGCCATCACACAAATTAACAAAGACATCCACGCCTTCATCCATTAATGTCTTGATCTGTTTTTCAACATCCGTTGGTTGCACATGATGCTGTTTCCAACGATACCCATTCATATAAGGGGATGGGTCGTAAGGAATATCGTCATCGTCAGGTGTGCTTGTTAATACGCAAATGTACATGATTTTTCCTTTTATTGTCTTTCCTTTACACGTTCAAGTTGTCGATTCAGGATTCATGAATCAAATTTTCATAAATTATTTTTTCATACAACATATAATAACGATAAACAATCATTATTATATGTTTATTGTATACAACTATTGATTTATGTAAAGGTTTTTGAACATATATTTATCTTAAAATATTATAAGTATTATCTGATCGATTTGATGTTTTGGCGCAAAAATTTCTTTAATGTTTTTAAGGTCTTTAATGTTTTTAAGAATTGAAGACGGGCTGGCAGCCCGTCTTCAATTCTTAAAACAGATGATCTTCACCTGGGCGCATCATTTATAAAACTGGGGCAAGTGCTCCTTGTACGTTTTTAAATAATCGGCAAGTATATTCTTGGCGGCATCCATATCTGCAATGACCGGGTCAAGCAGCAGACACTGCAACGCCTTCTCATAACTGCCTTCCACTGCCGCATCGATTCCAAGCTGCGCGATCATTAGTTCACGGCGGCATAATTCCGCGATGGGCTCGGGCAACAACCCAACATGCACGGGATGAATCCCCGCCCCATTGACATGAACCGGCGTCTCTACAATCGAGCCAAGAGGCAGATTTTCTATTTGCCCGACATTGGGAAGATTGGCAGCAAGGTGATAATGATTCCCTGCAAATGCAATGTTCTCGATCATTTCCAGTGCACCTTCCGAATCGGTCTCCAGCAGGCTGTCGACTGTCATCTCACCGTTTGCCATCTCGTTCAATCGGTCAAGGCTAAAATCGCGCAGGCTGGCCATAACCTCCCAATCATAGAGACGGATGTTGAACTTATCCCACGGTTTGGTAAGGGGGTCACTCATCCATGGGAGATACTCGCAGAGATGGGTATCTCCGGGAACCGGAAACAGGCCAAAGTCATGAAAGACGCGGCGCGTGAGCGGTTCAAACTTTTCATCGAGTTCAAAGAATCGTTTTCGCAGCAATGGATATAGATCCTCGCCTGTGCGTTTATCGTGAATGGACAAGATCCATGAAAAATGATTGGTCCCGGCAGCACGAATATCGATCAACGGAACCGTTTGAGACATAACCATATGTTGAAGAGGATGCTGCATCACATCAGCGTGCATTCCTTCGAGTCCATCTGGAACCTGAACTCCAAGGTCATTGGCAAGCGCAACACCTGCCATGCCATAGCCAACATAAATTTGATGGCAAAGTCCGACCACCTTTATTTTGCTGTGACGGTTAACAAGATCACAAATCCTCACCATGGGATTCGTGAAATTGATAAAC
>JAEURE010000225.1 GCA_016789485.1 Anaerolineales bacterium
GACAATATAAGAACATTAAAATGAGGAAAAAGACCGCTGGCTCTGTACCATGTGTTTTTTGTATTTCCCTCGTAGTAATGTAAGATGTAATACCCATTAACGCTGTCAGAATGCCAAGGGCAGACATAAAATTACGACCTGTGATGCTCAAAAGAAAAGCAAGGAATCCGGGGAAAAATGGACGCATGGCCGAAAAGCTGGAAATGTCAGCCCCATTAAGGATTCGTAGTGCATCGATGTAATAATTTGTGGCATCACTTACTGGGATAAGGCCGCTAATGAGAGTGGACTGGGTGTGACCTGAGATGCCCGATTTTCCCGGGGATTCTATAAATCAGGTACATGACAAAAGTGGTAAGAAGGATTACCGCTCCAAAACTCGTGCGCAGGGACACACTCAGTTGCCTCAGGAAATTTGGCGAACAGTTTTCAAGGATGTAGGTATATAAAAGAGTAGAAACGATTAGGCAGATGATTTGCCATGTGTAGGACTGGATCTGACTGGTTGGCGCGAACGACTTATTTTTCATATTTAAGCTTGAAAATTATACACGAATCAATCAGTTTCTTCTCTTAGACACTCCCAAAAGAGATTACCCCATCCCTGCCCATGATAAAATTGGACAATGCAACCATCTCTGGAAAAGCTTCGTAAATTTTTTCGCCTCGAACACGAGAATAAATATCAAAATACCGCCATCATCGGCGGACTTGCCAAAATGCTGGATTACTGGGAGGGGGAAGCCCGCGCCGATGGAATCACCGAAGAGGTGATCCAGGCTGTCGTATCGCGTTTGCGCTCCTATGAGAAGATCAGCCCCGATGGACGGGCTGAATCACTCAAAGGGTTATGGAAACGCATTGGTGAGACCTACCCCGAAGCAGGACAAAGACCGAAACAGGCTCAACAACCACCACAGCAGAAGCCGCCTGCGCAGGAAGCAAAGCCTGAAAGCCGTCAGGAGTCCGCTCCGCGCCTTGCTCCGCAACAACAATCCCAGCCGCAACAACAGCAGCAGAAGCCGCGCCAAAACCCGCCGCCACGTTCTGAAGCTGTGGTGGGGGCAAAGCATAGCCAGACGCCAGCCGCGCTGAGCGCGGCATTGACCGTGCTGCAAGGCGTGGGTCCGCGCAATGCAGAGGCACTTGAAAAGCTTGGCTTGCAAACACTCGGCGATATGCTGTATTACTTCCCGCGCCGTTACGAAGATTATAGCCAGCTCAAGCCCATTCAATCATTGATGTATAACGATGTGGTCACTGTGCTTGGAACCGTGCAGAGCGTGCATTCCCGTCCCATTCGCGGCGGAAAATCTTCCGTCATCGAAGTCATCATTGGTGATGGTACGGGGTCGCTGCGTATTTCATATTTCAACCAGCCCTGGTTGTCGAACCGTTTCAAGGAAGGCGAGGCGATCTCCGTCTCTGGCAAGATCGATCAATACCTTGGGCGCCTTGTGATGAACAGTCCCGATTGGGAGCCTGTTGAAGTTGAGAACCTGCATACGAATCGCATCGTCCCCATTTATTCACTGACCGAGCGTATCACTCAAAAGTGGCTGCGCAATCAAATGAACAGTGTCATCACCTATTGGGCGCCCGCAGTTGTGGATGCACTCCCCGAGACCATTCGCCGTGCCGCCCAACTTGTTTCGCTTGGCGAGGCGTTGACACAAGTCCACTTCCCTGATTCACAGGCGCGCCTTCAGCTTGCGCGTGAGCGCCTTGGATTTGATGAGATCTTCTACCTGCAAATGGGAGTGCTGCGTCAGAAGCGGGATTGGAAATCGGTGGATGGCCGCCGCTTCTCTGTCTCGGACGAGTGGCTGGGTACCAGGTTGTCGGCATTGCCTTTCACCCTGACATCTGCCCAGCAAACCTCCCTCGATGATATTCGCAAAGACCTAGACTCTGGCAAACCCATGAACAGACTCGTGCAAGGCGATGTCGGTTCGGGCAAGACAGTTGTTGCGGCGTTGGGTGCGAGCATCGTTGTCAGTGGGGGAGCGCAGGCTGCAATCATGGCGCCCACATCCATTTTGGCGGAGCAGCATTATCGCAACTTCATCAAGCTGCTGGCGGGGGATGGCGGCATAATGTCACAGAGTGAGATCCGCTTGTTGGTGGGCAATACAACTGAGAGTGAGAAAGAAGCGATCCGTCAGGGTTTGCAGGACGGCTCGATCAAGATCGTCATTGGCACGCATGCGGTCATCGAACCGGATGTCCTTTTCAAAGATCTGCAATTTGTCGTGATCGATGAACAGCACCGTTTTGGTGTGGAACAGCGTGCTGAGCTTCGCAGCAAAGGCACGAACCCGCACTTGCTGGTGATGACGGCTACGCCGATTCCACGCTCGCTGGCATTGACGGTGTTTGGCGATCTCGATATTTCGGTGATCGATGTGATGCCTGAGGGACGGCAGCCTGTGACCACGTTTGTGCTTCGTCCGCAGGAACGGGAGCGCGCGTACACGTTGATCCGCGGGCAGATCAAGAACGGCAATCAGGCGTTTATTGTCTATCCGCTCATTGATGAAAGTGAGAAGATCGATGCTCGCGCGGCAGTGGATGATTTTGAAACACTGTCAAAGCAGGTGTTTCCGGATTTGAAACTTGGCTTGCTGCATGGACGCATGAAGCCGAGCGAAAAAGACGAAGTGATGTTGAAGTTCCGCGATAAAGAATTCGATATCCTTGTTTCCACCACGGTCATCGAAGTGGGTGTGGATGTGCCGAACTCAACCGTGATGCTGATCGAAGGCGCGGATCGTTTTGGTTTGGCGCAGCTCCATCAATTGCGCGGACGTGTGGGACGCGGCTCCGTACAGTCTACTTGTTTGCTGATCCCCACGCATGAAGATGCTACTGAGAATGAACGCCTGCAGGCGATGGCCGTTACCAACAGCGGCTTTGAACTTGCCGACCTTGATTTGAAACTGCGCGGTCCCGGTGAATTTTTAGGAACGCGTCAGGCGGGGTACGCCACGACCTTGAAGATGGCAAGTATCACCGATGTGAAGCTGATTGAAAAAGCCCGCGAACAGGCGCAAGCCTTGTTCGAACGCGATCCTGACTTAAGTCAACCTGAACATGCCCTGCTTGCCGAAGCCTTTGAAAGATTCTGGGGTGCCGGCAAAGGGGATGTATCTTAAACACAAAGGACACGAAGTACACAAAGTTTTTAAGGTTTCCAACCTTAGAGCCCTTTGTATACTTCGTGGTTAAAGGTTTTGAAAAATGGTTAGAGCTTTGTTTCCTGGAACATTCGATCCGATCCACTACGGGCATATTGATATTGCCTCGCGCGCATCGAAATTGTTTGATGAAGTCGTCATGGCTGTGTACGACAAGCCGTTGAAATCTTTGATGTTCTCGCCTGAAGAACGCATCTCATTGGTGACGGAAGCGTTTCAGAGCAATCCCAAGATCAAGGTGACAGGCTACAGCGGGTTGACGATTCAGTTCGCGCAGCAGATCGATGCGCAGGTGATCGTGCGCGGCTTGCGTGTATTCTCCGATTTTGAGTTCGAGTTCCGCATGGCACTGGCCAATCAACGCCTGGCGAAAGATGCGGTCGAAACTGTTGCCCTCATTACTGCCGAACAGCATACTTTCCTTTCCTCTTCCACAGTCCGTGAGATCGCCACGTTACACGGCGATGTCTCCAGCATGGTTCCTTCGTTTGTGGAAAAGGCTTTGAAGGAAAAGGTGATTAATATGGGAGAGCAATCCCCGCCGAATGCTCTTCGTGATTAATCTGTGCTAGAATTGGTTATACACTCTTAACTTAACGAGTAGCCTATGGACATTCTGCAGCTCATCGACCGATTGGAAGAACTCTTCAACGACGCAAAAGCCGTGCCTTTTACGCACAACGTCATTGTGGATGAAGACAAGATGCTGGAATTAATCGACCAGATGCGAATTGCCATCCCTGAAGAAGTGAAAAAGGCACAGCAAGTTGTAGCCCAACGGGACCGTGTCATGGCTCAGGCGCAGGAAGAAGCGAATCGCACTCTTCAAATTGCACGCGATAAAGCCGATCAATACGTCCAGAAGGATATGATCGTACAGGAGGCCCAACGCCGTGCCGAGCAGATCGTCAGTCAGGCGCGGGCCGAAGCCGAAGCCACTCGCGTGGACGCCGATAATTACGTCATTGATACGCTCATGCAGTTGCAGGATCAGATCGCGAAGTTGAGCAGTCAGGTCAGCAACGGTGTCCGCATGGTTCAGGAAGACCAGATGCGAAAAGCAGGTTCACCTGCTTCAAACAATGCCGCGGATCAAAACGAACAATAAAAAACATCCCCGTCAAATTGACGGGGATGTTTTTTTATTAACCAACTTCTAATGGATGTTGGTTTTAATCAGGCGGAAATTTATTATTACCGCCCATTACTTTAGAGAGAGATAATTTCATCCTCATGTCCCCTCACTGGTCACCCTCAACAAAATATATAGTCCTTGCTTTAGTGTTTGCTGCTGTTGTTGCATTCATTAACTTCGTCCGCCCCTTGCTTGGACCGCTTGTCATCTCTGCGTTACTGGCATTTGTTCTCAATCCGCTTGCTGAAAGACTCGCCGCCTACAGACGGATCCGTCGCGAGACCTCGGTTTTGATCGTATACTTGATTTTTCTCGCATTGTTGATCGCAGTCCCTTCGATTATTGCCCCACTTGCCATTAATCAGATTTTGAATCTGTCGATAGATTTACTGGCTGTTGAGAAGCAGGTTGAAGTTTTTCTGAGCCAGCCCCTGTTTGGCGTCATATCCCTGCCGACTTCCAGCCAATT
>JAEURE010000226.1 GCA_016789485.1 Anaerolineales bacterium
TAAAGCCGATGGCATCATGTGTGAATTTTTTATCATCTTCGATTGACAGCTTTAAGTGCTTTGCATCCGCGCCGACCGTGCGCGAACTATTAACTTTGACTCCGCGTGCCGCAAAAGACGCTTCACGGTTTCCATAGCCTGTTGGTTCAAGATAGCGCAGACATTTTTCATACAAGTCGGGGCGGATATCCGCGAGGGAAACTTCCGCATCTGCCGTGACCGTGGGCCTGAGGTCTTCGTGAGCGAGTTTTTCCTTCGCTATGGCTTTTAACCGCTCCACCAGCGCGGACAGATTTTCGTTCCTGACGGTAAACCCCGCCGCTGCGGCATGTCCGCCATGCCGAACGAGTAGATCTGCACATTGGTCAAGCGCATCCGTGATGTGGAATTCGGGAATCGAGCGGCAGGAGCCGCGAGTCTCTTCCTCGCCTTTGGCGGCAACAATGGCGGGACGGTAATAGGCTTCTGTGAGGCGGGAGGCAGCCAGACCCACCACGCCTGAATTGAACTCTTCATGCGCGGCGAAGAGCAGATAGGCATCGGGGTCATCGCTCATGGCGATCTCTTCGGCTTTTTTCTGCATGTCGCGGGTGATGCGCTGACGTTCGCGGTTTTGCATATCCAGTTGCTGCGCCAGTTGACCCGCCACAAAGACATCGGTGGTGGTCAGCAATTCAAAGGCGGCGAGCGCTTCTTTTAATCTGCCAGCCGCATTCAGGCGCGGGCCAAGCATAAAGCCAATATGCATGGCATTGACCTTTGCCAGCGCAAGTTCGGAAACTGACGCGAGAGAAAATAATCCCTGGCGCCGGGTCTCACGCATCTGACGCAGTCCTCTGCGCACAAGCACGCGGTTTTCCCCGACAAGCGGAGCAAGGTCAGCGACGGTGCCCAAGGCAACCAGATCAAGAAGTGTATCAAGGTTGAAGGCTGAAGGCTTGTCCTGAGTATTATTGAAGGACTGAAGGCTGAACAGCGCTTCCGCTATTTTGTAGGCAATCCCCACGCCAGCGAGGTCTTTATCGGGATAGACATCACCGTGTTGTTTGGGGTTGATGACCGCGAGGGCGGGGGGCAGGTTTTCACCGTCAGGGTGGTGATGGTCGCTGATGATCAGGTCAAGCCCAATGGTCTGGGCATGAAGCGCTTCATTTGGCGAGCGGATGCCGCAGTCCACGGTGATGACGAGTTTGACCCCATCCGCTTTGAGTTCATCCAGCGCGTTGTTGTTCAGTCCATAACCTTCTTCAAAGCGGTTGGGAATGTAGCCGCGCACGTTTGCATTTAAAGATTTCAAGGCTTCCACAAGCAGAGCCGTGGCAGTGACTCCATCCACGTCATAATCGCCATAGATGGCAATGGGCTCGTTATTTTTGACGGCGAATTGGATGCGGTCCACAGCTTCGCGCATGCCGGTCATTTGAAAAGGATCGTAGTTGAGATTGGGTTTTGCGTTGAGGTAGGCGCGCGCTTCCGCGTCTGTGGCATAGCCGCGGTTGAAGAGGATCTGCCGCAGAATGGGGGGGAATTTCGATAGTTCAGAATCAGCTTCGGGCGTGATGAGAGGCGGGATGATCCAGCGTTTGGAATTCGGTGTCATGGATGTCATGTTTAATGTCACGGAGTATACCGCTTGTCTCCCAAATATGCGGGGCTGGGTGTTGTATAATCCGCTCAACTAGAAGGAGTAACAATGAAGCTGTTGGCGCCTGATGAAAAAGCTGCTCTGGTGATGTTGTACACCCACAACATGCTGGTACGCGGGGAGATCGTGATCAAGGAAAATTTGCGTGTGAGCATCTGGCTGCGCACGCAGGGTGTTCCAAATTATATTCATTTGCAAAGCCCGAATGTGATTATGTTTGGCGGGACGCCGCCCAAGTCGTTGACGTATTCGGAGCTGTTCATCCCAACTGCGGAGGTGATCGGTTTTCATCTTGCGCCGCCTGCACAGGACCCGCTGGATTATGACGTCAGCGAAACGAACCGCCGGATGCAGCCTGTGAACATGCTGGTGGGTTCATTCATGCTCAAGGGAAAACTGCGGATCTCAACGCAAACGGAGTTGGCGACGTTTTTGGATGTTTCCCGTTCTTCATGGCTTTCGATATATGACGCGGAGATCACCAACCCGTATCTGCCGCAGTTCAATACGCAAGTGCCGATGCTGCTGGTGAACCCAAACCATGTCAGTTTTGGAATGGCGTAACTGTCGCTGCGAGATATGTTCTTCCCGCAATGACGAATGGATTTTCAAATGGACTTTACCATCTCGACCCCGGCTTTGTTGTTCCCAGCCATATCCTTGTTGATGCTGGCATACACCAACCGCTTTTTGACGCTCGCGACCATCATCCGCGGGCTGCATGACCGATACAAGAATGAGCAGAACGATAACCTGCTTGGACAGATCGCGAACCTGCGTTATCGCGTGTACTTGATCCGCAACATGCAAATTTTTGGAGTGTTGAGCCTGCTCTTTTGCGTGATCAGCATGTTCGCCCTGTTTGCAGGCTGGGTGACTGGCGGACAGTGGAGCTTTGCCATCGCGTTGATCCTGATGATGGTTTCGATGACGATCTCGCTGCGCGAATTGCAGATCTCGGTGGGGGCGTTGGACCTGTTACTGGTGGAATTGGAAGACGAGGAAAAGAAGGGGTAGCTTGGATTTGTTATTTTAGAAAAGGAGAACAGGATGGCTGATGAAAAAGAAAATAACCATGATCTGAAGATCACCGCTGAAATGCTTGCGAACTATTTACGCGGAGACCCGGAGATTAAGGAAGAGATCATCGAAAAAATAGCCAAAGAAACGGGTTTTCCGCGGGACAAGGCAGAATCCGTTCTCCAAACTGTGCTGAAAATCCTGCGGGACACTACGGACGAGAGCGCCCGTTTGAATTAATCTGCGTGTAGGCACACGGGCATCGTCTTTGCCAGTACAACTTTAGAGGTGTGACATGAAGTCTACAAACCGTTTTGCAGACGCAGTACTTGCCGCCATTCACAAGGAAAGGATCCTTGGCATTCGCGCAGGCAGCGACGGGACTCACCGCGTCATTGGGATCTGGGCGGTGGTTGTGGACGGACGAGTCTTTGTCCGTTCGTGGAGCATGAAGCCACGTAGTTGGTGGCGGACCTTTCTCGAAGACCCGCAGGGTGAGATCTTCGTTGCTAGGCGCAAACGCGGAATTAAAGTCCGTGCCGTGCAGGTGAAAAGCGAGAAGATGAAGGATGCCGTCAGCGCGGCGTACAGGGAAATATACAACACGCCAGGCTCGATAGGCTATGTGGAGGATATGTCACGCAGTCCTTCACGGGATACGACGACGGAGTTGGCGGCGGGTTGAGTTTTTTATAATACGTTAGACTTGAAAAAGTTTCGTGTAAAAAATGGAGGAATTGATGCAAAACGAAAATCCTGAACAAGATGACGGCGACGTCGAGATCGATGTTGACCAATGGCTGTTCGCCATCATGGCGATGACTCGTAATGAAGA
This sequence comes from Anaerolineales bacterium, assembly GCA_016789485.1. Lineage (GTDB taxonomy): Bacteria > Chloroflexota > Anaerolineae > Anaerolineales > Villigracilaceae > Villigracilis. The sequence goes on from JAEURE010000226.1 coordinate 3,501, forward strand.
GAGCAAGGAAGAACTAATTCGAAAGATCTCGAGTAAAACGGGACAGCCGCCTGAAAAAGTTGAAAAGATCATTGTTGCATTGCTCCAGGTTCTGGCAGAACACTCACGCACGAATTTGAATTAGAGGAGCGAGTCCTTTACGGGATACGACGACGGAGTTGGTGGCGATTTGAGATAAAACGCCTAAGGTAGCTGAGGTTATCAAAAGTGTAGAATGGGAGACGCACTTATGATTAAAATGTCGCAAGAAGAAGTAAATAAAATGATCAGTAGTAAAAATACCGGCGAAATTGATCTAAGTGGAACCGATTTAAGTAAAATCCACTTGAATGGGGATATTCTGAGAGGAGCCGATTTTCATAATTCTGACCTGAGCGGAGCAGATTTAAGTTTTTGTGACTTACGCGAGGCCGATTTTCACAATGCCGATTTGAGCGGAGCCGTTTTGGAATCAACTAATCTAAGGGGTGCTGATTTACACGGAGCTATCTTGAAGGGGGCTTTTTTAGGCAACTCAATTCTTCAAAAAGCAAATTTGAATAATGCCGATCTTCATGGAGCTGTCTTAGTTATGGCTGATCTAAGAAAAGCGGACTTGCATGGAGCTAATTTACTTGGTACTGACTTTTCTATGGCTTTTCTGAATGAGGCTAGTTTTAAGGAAGCAAAATACGATCAAGATACAAGGTGGCCAGAAGGTTTTGATCCAAATGTAATTGATAGCGGAGACAAGTCTTTTCCTATGAAAAAATGTCCATATTGTGCAGAGGAAATTCAAAACGACGCAATTGTTTGTAGATTTTGCGGGCGGAGCATGCAATATTCATATCAGAGGCAAAAGAGAATTGAGACGTTAATTAACATTATCGGGTCGCCTATTTTTATTGGTGTTTTCATGGTGATTGCCGGAATTGTTTGGAAGTATTACGAATTTGAATTCAACAACCCTATAATAGTATTAGTGGCAATTTTTTTCTTATTATTTGCTTTGCAGTCTTTCCTTGTAACCTGGCTGAAAAAAATCTTATAGGACAGCCCAGTCCTGTAGTGGAACGCCTAATAACTTTATTGGCAACTTGTAACAAAAAGACCTCGGAGATTTTCAAAACCTCCGAGGTCTTTTTATCCACTCCTCAGTAATTGACCAATTTCCATCACCGCGCGGATCAGCACATCCTCTGGGTAATGCGAGAACGCGAGGCGGAAGGCGTTTTGCGGGCATAGCCCGGGGTAGAAAATATTCGCAGGGGCAATGGTGATGCCTTTCTTCAAGGCG
>JAEURE010000227.1 GCA_016789485.1 Anaerolineales bacterium
GAGCCAGCCCAGCAATGTGGACTCCTGTCTGCTCTGGCGCAGGATTGGCAGAGCTCGTTCGATCAGTTCTGCAGCTTGCTCAAAATCCTCAGCAGATAGTGCGTGGCGGATCGCATCCGCTGTTAAATTATTTTGTTCACACCACTCACTTGCACGCTTATGCAGGGTAGGGACCAGATCGGGCCGCTCGGTCATCAAGTGCACACGAAGGACATCGGCAAATAGATAGTGATAGCGATACCAATGGCGTTTATCATCGAGTGGAATGAGGAACAAATTATCCCGTTGCAAGCTTTCCAATTTTGTTTTGCTCCCTGATTGGCTTGTAACAGCATCGCAGAGTGGACCATTCAAACGATCAAGGATGGATGTTTGCAGCAGGAAGTTTCGAATATCTTCAGGCTGACGCTGCAACACCTCTTCGACCAGGTAATCCACAATATAGCGATGATCTCCAGCAAAAGCCTGGATGAATCCATGGAAATCTTGTTGTCCCTTCATTGAAAGTGCAGCAAGTTGTAGACCAGCGATCCAGCCTTCCGTGCGGGTTTCCAACACAGCGACCTCATCTACCGAGAGATCAAGGTTCATCACCTGGTTGAGAAATTCTATAGCTTCGGGTGGGGTAAAGCGCAAGCCTGCTGCGCGGATTTCGGTCAATTGATTTCGGGCGCGTAATCGAGGAATAGGTAGGGTTGGATCCTCACGGGTGGTGATGACCAGATGCATTTGGGGAGGCAGATGTTCGATCAAAAAGGTGAGAGTATCGTCAATTGATTTAGCATCTGTTAAGTGGTAGTCATCAAGAACGAGGATGAAATCTTTTGAGATGGTCGTTATTTCATTGAGTAGGGCAGTTAGAATTGCATCGACGGGTGGTGTTTGAGGAGATTGGAGCGCATCCAATATCCCTACCCCTAGATTCGGCGAAATTGCCTGTAATGCGCTGATGAGATAAATTAGAAATCGCGCAGGGTCGTTATCGTTCTCGTCCAGCGATAGCCAGGCGGCTGGTCGTCCGCTGTTTGTGATCCATTCGCTGACCAGAGTGCTTTTTCCGAAGCCAGCTGGGGCAGAGATCAGCGTCAGTTTGTGCCCGGTAGTTAAACCCTCTGAAAGCTGCTTGATCAGACGAGAGCGGGCTACTACTTTGGGAGGAAGTGGTGGAATGTAGAGTTTTGTAGCTAGTAGAGGGACGGTCATAGATAGATTATATAACACCTCCAACAACCTTCAGCACATACGCAGGCTTTTTGCGAATCGCCATACTATCCACAAGGGTAGGGATTTATAGCATCGATCAATTGAAAATTTGTGGGGAAGGTGAATGAACCTTTGGCGTGACTGATGGTGACAACTTCATCTTCCATAGGCTGGACAGTATTTGTATCCGCCGTTTGGGGAGATAAGTGTTCACTTTTCATAAACTTATAAACAGTGCTAAACAGGATCCAAATCCAAGCCGTCCATTGGTTCTCCCCCAGGTGGCGGATATGAATTTCATACGGCTGGCGGATGCGAGTAGGAGGTGTTTTTAATATAATAAAGTGCCGATATATGCATATATAGTTGGCTGGTTTATTTGAAGTGTGGGTACGGATACTCAAAGAATGTGCTCGATCAGGAGAATCCGATTTGAAAGAAATCGGTAATAACTCACAGTTCTTTAAAAACGAGAAATTATCAATCCCTTATTCCATCAGGTTTTTGCTTGTGTAAAGGTAACCATGTTCGATACTATTCTTGTACCCTTGGACGGTTCTCAAATGGCTGACTGTGTTCTGCCGCATATTGCTGCCATTGCCGGTCCTTTCAATGCAGAGGTCACTCTGCTCCGCATGTTGGAAAAAAATCAGACAGTCGCGTCCGCCCAGTTATTCGACCTGTTGAATTGGCAGATCAATAAGACGAAGTCCGTCCTTTATTTGGAAAAGATAAAGGCGCTCTTTCAAGAGACTGGCATTCGAACACATGCACTTGTATTGGAGGGTTTGGTGGCAGAAGGCATTGCGGAATATGCCCAGCAACAGGGGACGAAATTAATCGTGCTGAGCAGCCATGGGCGGAGCGGATTGACGCAATGGGGCATCAGCAGCATTACACAAAAGATTATCCTGATCGCTCAGACCTCGCTGATGATTGTCCGGGCGCATCAACATGGAACATACACTGATAAATTATCAACCGCCCCGCTTTACAAGCGCGTCCTGGTGCCCTTGGACGGATCCCAGCGGGCGGAAAATGTTTTGCCGGTCATCACACAATTGGCGCAGTTTCATAAGTCGCAGGTGCATCTCGTCCACGTGGTACAGACGCCGGAAATGGCACGTCAAATGCCCCCGGCTCCGGAAGATATTGATCTTGCCAATCGTGTTGTTGAAAGAAATCGTGAAGAAGCTGAGTACTATCTTGAGCACTTGAAGTCGCGCTCCTATCTAAAAGGAATTGATGTTCGAACACATCTCATCACCAGTGAGAATGCAACCGTTGCACTGCATCAACTCGAGGAACAGGAGCAGATCGATATCGTCACGCTCAATGCGCACGGCTATTCGGGGCATCATCAATGGCCGTACGGAAGCATGGTCAATCATTTTATTCTGTATGGCAGGACACCGCTTTTGATCGTACAGGATCTGCCCTTCAAACAAGAAGCAACCTCACCGGAACTATCCACCTTTAAACGCATAGAGTACTAACCTATGCAAATTTCATCGCAGGTAACTTCATCCGTACCGAACAATTCCGATGCTGATATCCGGCTGAAAGAGTTTGCACATCGATTGGCGAAAACTCACAGTGTGGGTGTAGTCTCGATCCCCGCATGGGACACCCTGGAAATATTTAATTCTAAAAGATCAGATTTGTTGGATCACCTAAAAACCTGGGAGCAGGCCTTGGGCAATGCCAATGCGCTGTTCAAGATCGCACCGGCAGATGATCTGCCGGTTTCCCATGCAGGCGAGTGGATGCTCGATAATTTTTACGTCGTCAAAAAAACCTTTCGCCAAATTAAAGAGGACTTGCCGGAAAGCTTTCTTAACCAGTTGCCAAAACTGGATGGTACCCCCCTGTTGGGTCATACGCGAATCTTCGCGCTGGCGCGCGAATGGATCGATTACAACCAGAGTCAGATCGATCTGACTCAAACTGCGGCTTTTATTCTGAACTATCAGCAGGTTACACCGTTGACGATTGGTGAATTGTGGGCGCTGCCGATCATGCTGAGGATCGGTATTCTTGAGCAACTTCTTTATGCCGCCGCCGAACTGACAGGGATGGACACACCGCAAGGTATGTTGCAGAGTGCGAACGAGTCAGCATCCCTTGCGCCAGCGAATGAGACCATTGTTGCCAGTTGCTTTATTAGTCTACGCCTGCTTGCCTCTACAGACTGGAAGGATTTCTTTGAGCAAACCAGCCGAGTGGAAAGAATCTTGCGTGACGACCCGGCGCAGATCTATGCAGATATGGATTTCAAAACCCGCAATAGTTATCGCAGTGTCATTGAGGATCTAGCGCGTCACTCAACCTTCAGCGAAGAGGATGTGGCACTCGCTGCCGTTGAATATTCCCGCCGCGTAGATGAACATACCTCCTCCCGCGAAGCCCATATCGGGTTTTATCTTGTTGATAAAGGTCGCGTCAGACTTGAAAAAAGCATTGGTTATCAGTTGGAGTTCGGGGTCCGTATGCGACGCGCATTGCTTGCGTTTCCCACTCTTACGTATCTTGGAAGTATCGCTTTCCTTTCCGTGCTGTTCGTTCTTGGGATGATCGTATATGCGATCTATTCGGGCGGCTCAACCATCCAACTTGTCACCGTTGGCGTGCTTGGGCTTGGATTGGCGCTGGAACTTGCCATCCATCTTGTAAATTGGAATGTAACCCACCGCATCGCGCCGCAAAGTTTACCGCGCATGGATTTTTCAGAAGGTGTCCCGCCTGATAACCGTACGATGGTGGTAATACCAACCATATTAGACAGCACAGCTGAACTCAACCATCTCTTGCAGGAATTGGAACTGTATTACCTGTCCAACCCAGACCCGCAGTTGACCTACGCATTGCTGACCGATTTCAGCGATGCACAGACAGAGATCATGCCGGAGGATGAGCCATTGCTTGCTCTGGCAACCTATGGCATTGAGAACTTAAATCACAAGTATGCAACCAGACCTTTTTATTTATTCCACCGTCATCGCCAATGGAATCCATCTGAAGGGGTTTGGATGGGCTGGGAGCGGAAGCGCGGCAAGCTGGCAGACTTTAACCGCCTGCTTTTGAATCTGGGTGAAAATGACCATTCGGTTCTCCTCGTGGATAAACGGGTGATGTCCAAAGAAGTGAGAGCTGAGCAGCGGACGCCTCAGACGCACTACTCAACCCGGGTGGGGGATGAAAGCGTTCTGCCGCACATAAAATATGTGATCACGCTCGACGCGGATACATCCCTGCCACAGGGCAGCGCCAATCAGCTGATCGCAACTTTGGCGCATCCACTCAATCATGCCGAGTTTTCAGCAGATGGACGTTCTGTAATCGCTGGGTATACCGTACTTCAACCGCGTGTAGCGATCAAACCGACGAGCGCAAACCGTTCCATCTTTTCGCAGATATTTGCCGGAACCCCCGGGTTCGATCTATACTCCTTTGCCGTATCGGATGTGTATCAGGATCTGTTTGGAGAAGGCAGCTATGTCGGCAAGGGCATCTATGATGTCGCAGCTTTTGAACATAGTCTG
>JAEURE010000228.1 GCA_016789485.1 Anaerolineales bacterium
CAGTGCGTATTCCGTATACGGAATACGCACTGAATTTTTAATTCATCTTCACAATATACTTCCCCGTTGCTTTGCTTAAATCGCTGTATGCGCCTCGATATTCTTCAGGGAGCAACTTTGCGAGCTCGTACATCATATCGTCAACAATTTCCTGGCGCACCTCGCCATTTACTTTTACGCCCTCCACGTTGATCTTAAATGGCTCACCAATGCGGATGTGAAAATCGGTGCGTTTCAGGCGTTTCAAATTTTTAAGATAGACCTCGCCGCCCCAATGGGCAATGGGAATGATCGGTGCGCCCGAGTGCAGCGCAATGATCACTGTCCCTGGCATGGCACGGATAAGTTTGCCCGTTTTGTTTCGAGTTCCCTCAGGCGCAAGACCGAAAATTTTTCCTTCCTCAAGTGCTTTCAACGCCAGCTTGAGAGCTTTCATATCCGCTTCGCCGCGGCGGACGGGAATCACGTCCCATATGCCAAATACCCAATGCAGAAACCAATTGTCCCATGCCTCCACTTTCGCCCAGCCAGTGAGTTTACGAGGCTGGAGATGTGCGAACAGCATGGGCACTTCTATCTGCCCTGTGTGGTTGGCGATTACGATCACAGGTCCGTGTGCGGGAAATTTATCCAGATCAGGTGCGTCGATACGGCAGGTGATGCGGGTATAAACGCGGATAATAAAGTTGACAAACCAATTCATGAAGTTCATGGGATCAGGCGCAGATAATTTCCAGTTCTTTTGGCAGCAGTTCCAGGGTCAGATGTGAACCGTCGAGGCAGATAAATTCTCCGTCGGCGTGGGCGGGGAACGTCATATCCAAAGACTTGATCGATACCTTGCTGGCGCGCCGCATCTTCACTTCGGGCTGGCTTGCTTGTGTGCCGCGAATGAAGTGGGGGATGAGACCAAGAATGCGTCCCTTGGACGCTGTTTCTGCGATGCAGAGATCAAAGAGGCCATCGTCAGGCAGGCTCTCGGGAGCCATTTGAAAACCGCCGCCCATGCGTCGTCCGTTCATGACCGAGATCATCAATGAAACCTGTTTGATGGTTTCCTTGTCATCCAAAACGATTTCAACTTGCGCAGGGTTGTAATAAAGGAAGACGGTCTTGATGACGCCGATGAGATAGGCGGGCAAACCGCGCGCCCAACGGACTTTGATGGCTTCATTGCCAACTGCCGCGTCAAAGCCGACACCGATGCCGTTCCCAAAGTACCTGCCTTCGGGATAATCCCCGCCTTTGACCAGCCCGACGTCAATTTTTTTGCGTTTGTTTTCTCTCAACACCTTCAAACCGTCATTTAAATTAGTTGGGATGCCGGTGCCGCCTGCAAAGTCATTGCCGGTCCCGATTCCCAACACAGTGAAGGCAGCTCCATTGAAGCCATCTTTTCGTGCGCGCATTATCCCATTGATTGCTTCGTTGACCGTGCCGTCCCCGCTGGCGCAAACGATCACATCGTATCCGTCTCGGACTGCGCCTTCTGCCAATTCGGCGGCATGCCAGACGCGTTCAGTCTGCACAAGTGTAAAATCCAACCCATATTCGCGAAGGCTGGATTCGATCTGCAGAATTGATTTTCCGCCAAGCCCGCGGCCTGACGTTGGATTGACAATGACAAAATATTTCATGTACCGCTCCCGATGTAGAATGGGGCGAGTTTATCTTTTGTAAGGCTGGTTGTCAATCTGTCAGGATTTGTATTTCGCGTAATCCTCGGGAGTATCAAGGTCGGCGATGATGTTAGGGGTGTCAACGATGACATAATGAATATTGCGGGCGTGTTTTTTTAGGAAATCACGCGGAGTCTTCGGTGATTTCATGGCGAGGATTTCATCCCAAAGCGGCTTTGCTACGAGCCAGGGATGTCCACGCTTCATTTCGTAGCTTGGCACTACAAGTTGGGATTTGTTCAATTGGAATGCGTTGCAAATGGCTCGCACGGTTCTTTCCTCGACTTGCGGCTGGTCGCCAAGGCAAATGAGCGCCGCGCTTGCCTCACGCATTTTTGCTGACAGACCCAATTGAATCGAACTCAGCATTTCTCCGCTTTGATAATTTTCGTTGAAGATGGTTTCAACGGTTTTTCCGATCAATGTTTCCACTTGTTGACGTGCTCCCCCTGTAACCACAAGAATATCCTTTACTCCCGATGCTTGAAAAGTGGAAATAACAGTTTGCAGGACTGTGCTCTTTCCCCAGGGCATAAGCATTTTGGGCTCACCCATTCGTTTGGATTCACCAGCGGCAAGAATGATGGCAGTGATCATATGTTTCCTTTACAGGTTTTCAATAGCAATTAGTTTTTGATAATCTTCTGGCTTATCTACATCCAACAGCAGGATGTCATCGTGCCAGGGAATGTATTCTACTTTGTATTTGGAGAAAATCGCCCGCCCGCCAATGTCGCCTGTTAATTGCATAAGTTCCGGGAAGGTGACTCGGTCAAACAGCACAGGGTTGGCTCGGCGTTCTTCGAGCACAAGCGGGGCAATGATGGGATGCAATTCTTTTGTGTGAGTTTCCATCAGGGCGCGGATAACATCACCGGGAATCTGAGGTTGATCTGCCAGCAAAAATAATGCGCTGCCAACTTTTTGAGGCATTGCTGCGATTCCCGTTTTAATGGATGTGCTTTGACCCTGCATGTATTCGGGGTTATGGATAATTTCCACGGGCAGGTCTTTTAAGCAGGATTCAACCTCAGTTGAGTGAAAGCCGGTGACGACAACTACAGGCCAAAGTCCAGCCTGAAGCGCGGTTTCCGCAACACATCTCACGAAGGGCCTGCCTTTCCACTCCAGTAGTTGTTTCGGGGATCCGTATCGAGTCGCTTGCCCGGCGGCAAGAATAATTCCTGCTGTGTGCTCAATGGCGCGGAATGAGTTTTGCTGCAGCGACCCAACGATGGCGGAGTCAAAATGATTCAGTAGTTCGCGTGCCATATCGCCGCCAATTGACTGTAGTTCCGGCGTATCCGCCTGATTGAGAAATGCGATACGCCTTGCGTTTGGCGGAATGTTTTTTTGTCCGCCTTCCAGGTGGGTGAGGAAGGCAACAACTTCGTTTGGCGTGATGGTTTGACCGATTTCCAGATTGGTGAGGCGAGAAAAAATTTCAGGACGATGAACGAATTCCTCGGTGAGCGGCTTTCCAATGGCAGACAACCCCGCAACCACAATCGCTACCTCTGAGAACTCAGGGATTGGCGGCTCATGTTCTGCTGGCGCTTTGAGCGGTTTTTGACGCGACCCATCTGCTTCAATTAATAAAGGAATACCTTGTTTTTTGTGTTTTTCGCGTAGCCAGTTTAGAATCGCATTAGCGACGGGTTCTGTACGGTTATTTTCAATTTCCCCTGTCACTAGAATAACGCCTTTTTCTGGGAAATCCAGGAGATCGTCAACGCTTTTTGCGATGATATGATGATCAGCAAGCGGGATTTGCCAAACTCCAAAGTGGGTGGTTGCTGTGACAATGACCGAAGGTGCTGCGGGAGTTTGGCGCGCAAGCTGAAACAAGGCTGTGGTTTTTCCACCAGCCCCGACCAGGCTGATGATCTGGTTTGAGGCGGGTGCTGAAGCAAGCCGAAGCGCATGGGCAAAATCCATTCCGCAATTGTACGTCATAATTGTAATGAAATTTATCTTTGGCTTTTGGGTAAAGAATCGTATAATCGAACCAATTATTTTTGATGTTATTTTCTCCTCTCTCGAATGTGGAAGGGCTTGGCTCATGGAAAAACCTGTTGCGTTGATCGTTGAAGATGACCGTGATATTGTCGCGTTGTTCCGTCATGTATTGGATATTGCCGGTTATCATACCGAGATCGTTCTGAACGGCATCGAAGCCATGGAGCGTATCGAGAAATTACTCCCCAATATCGTTCTGTTGGATTTGCAATTACCCGGAATGTCTGGGGTGGAGATTTTAAAGCGGATGCGCTCGCAGGAAAGCATGAGCCGAATCCCTGTGGTGGTGATCACAGCTTACGCGCCATACGCAGACAGCCTGCCCGTGGAACCCGACCTGCTTTTGTTGAAGCCGGTAGATATCAATCAGTTGAGCAGCCTTGTGCAACGTCTGCAAGCCACTCAGGGCGCCATGCGCGAGCCATCTCACGATAAAGTAACCGGGCTTTATACTTTTTCCTTTTTTACTGTGCGGCTTGCGTTCTCCCTGGAGCGTGTGAAGCAAACAGGGCTGCGCCGCTTTGGAGTTTTATTCGCGGATGTGACTCATGCTGCGCAGTTGAAAAAGCAAATGAGCGACGAGGAATACAATAAGTTTTATCGCAAGCTGGCGGATCAATTCAGGCTCACGCTTCGACCTACAGACACCATGGCCTGGTCGCCGACCGATGGAGTGTTTCTCACTCTGATAGAAGAAATCCCCAACCCTGAAGCGCCGCTCCGCATTGCAGGCCGCGTGCGGGATAGCATGAAGAAATTTGTGGAAGATAACGATCACGGGCTTGGTCTGCGAACGAATTTAGGGGTTCTGCTTTGCGATGCGGAATACGAAGACATTCAGCAGATATTGAAAGACATTCATTTCTTTCTTCTCTCTCTTTTATGTTAACTATAAGCATTAAATATGATTTTATTTCTTGCCAAATTACTAAAAGTATAACCACGAAAGTGGTCGAAACATAGAACCAATTTAATCATTGGTACGTATT
>JAEURE010000229.1 GCA_016789485.1 Anaerolineales bacterium
GAGATCAGAGAAATGCTGGGGGAAGGGACATCCGTCATTGGGATGGACAATTTGAGGGCGGCGAAAGAAGCGAACATCATTGTGCTGAGCGTGCCCTACTCCGCACATCGTGACACGCTGGAGTCAGTCAAATCCGAATTGCAGGGAAAAATTCTCATTGATGTGACTGTACCGCTTGTCCCTCCAAAAGTGTCCACAGTGCAAATGCCGGCGGCTGGATCAGCAGCACAGGAGGCAAGGAACATAGTCGGTGAAGGCGTAGAGGTATGCGCCGCATTTCAGAACATTTCATATGAACACTTGCTGGATGATTCAGAGGTGGAGTGCGATGTTCTGGTGACGGGCACAAACAAGGACGCTCGCGCCGAAACCATAAAACTCGTAGAAGCCGCGGGACTGAAAGGCTGGGACGCCGGACCGATCGAGAACTCCATGGTTGTTGAAGGATTGACCAGTGTCTTGATCAACATCAACAAAAAATATGGGTCAAAACACGCGGGCATCAAAATTACGGGCGCAAATAACGTTCTGTAATGTACGGACTTTATTACACGATAGGAATTACATCGCAAACTCATGTCGCTGGTACTCACCCCACTTGAAAATATTCCACTGATCCGCCGAGATGACAACTTGGCGGATATTGTTCTTAAGTCATTGCAGGACACGGGATTGACACTGCAGGACAATGACATTCTTGTACTTGCCCAGAAAATCGTCAGCAAAGCCGAGGGCCGTAAAGTAAACCTTGCTGAAGTTTCGCCATCCCCGCGCGCCATTGAGCTTGCACAGCAAACCGAAAAAGACCCGCGTGTTGTGGAACTTATGCTTCAGGAAAGCAATGAGGTTTTACGTACCCGCATTGGCACGATCATTGTCGAGCACAAACTTGGATTCATCTGCGCCAATGCAGGCATAGATCATTCCAACGTGGCAGGTGCGGGAGATATTGCCGAAGAGTGGGTTTTGCTTCTTCCTGAAGATCCAGACCACTCCAGCAATTTGATCCGCAAAGAAATCGAAATAAAAACTGGAAAACGCATTGGCGTCGTCATCATCGATTCACATGGACGCGCCTGGCGCAACGGCACTGTCGGCGTGGCGATCGGCATGTCAGGAGTCCCCGGTGTTGTGGACAAGCGCGGAGAGAAGGACCTCTTCGGTTACACCTTGCGTATCACCATCATTGGCGCCGCAGATGAACTTGCTGCCGCCGCATCGCTTATGATGGGACAGGCATCCGAAGGCCGACCCATTGTTCACGTTCGCGGATTTCCATACCCGCTGCAGGAAGGTTCCATCAAGGATCTGATCCGCCCAAAGGAACAGGATATGTTCCGATGAAAATCTTGAACCATGGTTTCTGGGAGGAAATGATCCAACTTACGAAAACTCATTCCATCATTATTGACAGGCCGAAAGGTCAGCCGCATCCACGCTATTTCGAAATGATCTATCCTCTGGATTATGGTTACATCGAAAACACATCCGCAAGCGATGGTGGCGGCATTGATGTATGGATCGGTTCCCTTGAACCAAAAACGCTAACAGGAATCTTATGCACATTTGATACACTAAAACGCGATGCAGAAATCAAAATTCTTTTAGGCTGCACCGCACAAGACGTGGAAGCCATTATCCACTTCTATGATCAATCCATGAGAACACTTTACATTCAAAGACCCAAGGATTAAACATGCTAACTGTTCCAGAAACCTACAAAGACCTTCTTACTGATGAGAAGAAGGCTTATCTTTATCTCGCCACCACCATGAAGGATGGAACACCACAAGTCACACCCGTGTGGTTCAATACCGATGGCGAACATATCCTAATAAACTCAGCCAAGGGACGCATCAAGGACAAGAACATGCGTGCGCGGCCTGAAGTTGCGCTTTGCATTACTGATCCCGCCAATCCTTATCGCTACATCCAAATTCAGGGCAAGGTGATTGATTACACTATCGAAGGTGCTGACGAACACATTGATAAACTTTCATTCAAATACAGGGGTACTGAAAAATACGGTTCGAGAAAACCAGGCGAACAACGCGTAACCTACAAGATCCAACCGATAAAAATTGACGCACATTAAATAACCGTGGAAAATCTCCAAACCTTCCTGCGGACACGACGCTCGATCCGCCGCTTCAAAACAGACCCCGTGCCTGAGTCTGTTATAAGAAGCATTCTCCAAACTGCCACCTATGCGCCTTCCGCGCACAACCGCCAGCCATGGCGGTTCGTCGTGTTGACAGAACCATCTGCAAAAAAGAATCTCTCCGATGCCATGGCCAAGGAATTTCAGCGCGACCTGAAAAAAGATAATCTCGCGCCTGATGAGATTGCAAAACGAGTGGCTAAATCACGCGAAAGAATGACTGGCGCACCAGTCGTTGTTATTTTATGTGTGGATATGAGCGAGATGGACAATTACCCCGACGAACGCCGCAATAAAGCGGAACATATCATCGCCATACAATCCGCAGCAAACGCAGGCTTGCAGTTGCTCCTCGCCGCACACGCCGAAGGGCTTGGCGGAGTTTGGGTATGCAGTCCCATGTTTGCACAGGAGACCGTGCAGGAAGCGTTGAACATCTCAAAGATCTGGGAGCCGCAAGCCATGTTCCTGATCGGTTATCCCGTGGAAACTCCTGCGTTTCGAGGAAGAAAACCAATTGAGGAAGTGATGAGATGGAGACAAACATCAGGAGATGTTTAAAATTGGAAAATCTTCTGATTTTTAAATCCAAAATAAAACCATGAAAATTACTGCATTAGCTGGCGGAGTCGGCGGCGCGAAACTGGCGCACGGACTAGCCCAAATCCTTGCCCCCGAAGATTTAACCATTATCGTCAACACTGGCGATGACTTTGAACATTTGGGAATGTATATTTGCCCCGACCTCGATACAGTCTGCTATACATTGGGAGGGCTGGCCAACCCTGAGACAGGCTGGGGACGAGTTGGCGAATCGTGGAATACGATTTCCAACGTGGAAAAACTTGGCGGACCTGCATGGTTTCGTTTGGGTGACCAGGATATTGCGACGCATCTTGAGAGAACCAGAAGGCTGAAAGAGGGTCAATCACTTTCACAGATCACAAAGGACTTTTGCAAAGCGTGGGGAATCCAACATACAGTGTTGCCCATGTCTGATTCGCCTGTGAGAACAATGGTTGATTCGGAGGAAGGCGAACTGGCGTTTCAGGAGTATTTTGTTCACAGGCAGTGCGCGCCAAAAGTCAAGGGCTTTCGGTTTGACGGAGTCGAAGCCGCCGAACCAGTTGTCGGCGCGAAAGAGGCGATTGATCGGGCAGACGCGGTTGTCATTTGCCCGTCCAACCCCTGGGTGAGCATTGACCCAATCCTGCGAGTCATCAAAAAAATTGATAAACCCGTCCTGGCGGTCTCCCCTATCATCGGCGGAAAAACCGTGAAAGGACCCGCCGCAAAGATGTATGAAGAATTAGGGATTGAACCTTCTTCGCTGGCGGTTGCCAGGCACTACCGAACCATTTTGACGGGTTTTGTGTTGGATAATGCAGATTCAGCAATGGAGAATGAAATAAAAAATTTAAATGTAAAAACCCTGGTAACGGACACACTTATGAATCACCTTACAGATCGCACCCGACTCGCAAAGGATGTGCTACACTTCATCGGGAGTTTATAAACAATGACACTTTGGGCAATTGTCCCTGTAAAACCGCTCCGCCGAGGAAAATCCCGTCTCGCTGGAGCACTTACCGAAGATGAAAGAACAGCATTAAATCAGGAGTTACTGGAGCGGACTTTAAAAACGCTCTCCTCCTTGAAGGAATTAGATCAGGTACTGGTTGTCAGCCGCGACCCGCATGCTTTAACAATTGCGCGGAATCATGGCGCAAAGACGGTGCAGGAAGATGGTCAACCTCATTTGAACACTGCTTTGGCGCGTGCGACGGTAGTAGCACAAGTCCATGCCACACAGGGTGTTTTGGTACTGCCAGCTGATCTGCCATTACTAACCGCCGAAGATGTGTTGACATTAATTGACCGTGCCGCCAAACCGCCCGTTGCAGTCATTGCGCCAGACAGACATGGCAAGGGAACAAATGCCTTGTTGATGGTGCCTGCGGGATTGATCGAATATGATTTTGGTGAAGGCTCGTTCCAGCGGCACTGTGAACGAATCAAGAAGGCGGGAGCGAAACTGGAAATCGTTGAGCTTCCATCTCTAGGTCTGGATTTGGATCTACCAGAAGACCTTGAGATGATACGAAAGCTGGAAGCAATAAAAGTATAGACATGTAACTTGCCACAGAAAAGTAAACCCTATGAAGTTTACAGTTTCTGTGGCAAAATTTTTTACATCTCAATTCATCAAGGAGAATGCCATGACGAAAGAGCGAGTTGCACTTTATTTACAGGATTCTCACGACCTGCGTGATGGGCTGGAATATGCCAAGTATGCAGAGGAAAAGGGTTTTGAAGCGGTATGGCAGGCGGAGTCTCGGTTGGTTCGCGATGCAATTGTCCCAATGGCTGGTTATGCCGCGGTGACCAACAAGATCAAAGTCGGATCGGGCGTAATCAACAATTGGACTCGCAATATCGGATTGTTAGCCGCCACTTTCTTGACCCTGGATGATCTTGCTCCGAATCGCATCATCTGCGGAATTGGCGCAT
>JAEURE010000022.1 GCA_016789485.1 Anaerolineales bacterium
GTGCAATAACATTTCTTATTCACCGCAAAGATAGATCGTCTCATTTCTTTTTGGATTGAAAATGGCGACGATCTGACGCCCATCGTCATAACTGATTTTTGCGGCCATCTTGCGCGCCTCTTCCAAATCTGAGATGCCTGTGGCAACGTCAAGATAATACTCCCCCGAATTGGGGTTGACCCACGTGCCCAGCCAGCAATCCGCCTGACTCAGAAGCGCTTCGTTCTGGAGGATAAACTTGCGCAGTTCAAATGCCAGATCCACGCTTGACGGCAGAATTGCCGTTCGCGATGGATATTTCGGAAAACTCCACACATCCATTGGCGCCAGAAATTTTTCTTCACCCGGCTTGGATGCAGAGCCGCCGTTTTTCATCGTTTCGAATGCAACCCTCAAAATATATTCTTCTGAGATCATTTCAGCATGAGAATTAATTCCTCGACCTCACCAGCGTTTGGGTCAGGTGTCCATTTATCCTCGCCGATGACTTCAAACCCGCATTTTTCCAAGACACGACGGGACGCAAGGTTATGTTTCGCCACGTGCGCGAAAAGCGGGCGCTTCAATTCCTGACCAAGAAACTGCTTCAGTGATTCTGACGCAATTCCCTTGCCCCAAAATTCCCTTCCGATCCAATAGCCAATTTCCCGTTTCCCTTCCATTTCAAAGCTGGCAATGCTGCCTGCCACCTGTCCATTGAAGAGGATGGTTTTGTTGTTGACATTCTCGTCCGCCATGATCTTTGCCCAATGCCTTGTGAACGCTTCCTTGTCTCTGGATGGGAATGCTGCCATTGCTGCCGCTTCGGGGTCGCGTTGATGCTCAAAGAAAACAGGGAGGTCATCCTGAATCACGTTGCGCAGGGTAATGGTATTAGACATGATTATTTCTTTCTTCCCACGGCCAGCATTTTATTGCGGATGGGAAAAATAAAGAAGAAGATATGTACGAACGGCAGAAGAATTTTCACCAGCCGATCAGACCTGATCAGTTTTTTCAAATAAAAGCTGTAGGGAAATGACAGCTCATGGAAACGCCGCAGTTCAACCACTTCCAATCCTGCTGCTTCCAGTGCGGACTTCATCTCCGCCAGCGAAAAAATCTGCTTATGGCCGAAAGGTTTCGCTGAGTACATGGTATTCAAAAAGGTAGGGTATTTTCCGCGAGAAAGCCAGTAGGTGAATTCACCAAAACGGTGATAGAACGCGTCGCGGCAGGGGGTATCGATCAACAGGATACCGCCGCTCTTCAACATCTCCGCCGCGGATTTGAGAGTAGCAAGCGGATAATTGACGTGCTCGATCACATCCCATAAGGTGACCACATCAAATGTCCCGTGGAACGCCAGCCAATAGTTATCTTCAATAGTACGTTTGACAACTTCAAGCCCGTGCCTGGTTTTTGCGTAATAAGCACGCGTATCGCTTAGTTCAATGCCAAGCACATCCGCGCCAGCCTTCTTAACCTTGGAGAGGAACAATCCCCCGCCGCAGCCAATATCCAAAACTCTTTTCCCGTTGATCTCACCATGTCGTTTGACTGCATCTATTTGATGCTTGACACGTTCAGGGTTTGACTGCAGGGATCTTTCAATATAGGTTATCTCTTCATCGGTCAGTGCGCTGCCGTCAATGATCGGAGAGATTTCCTCCACAGGATCGAGATGGTCAATAAAGTGGAATCCGTTTGGGGAGACAAATACATTCGCGCTTGATAATTTATATTTTGGGGAACCCGTTATGTTGTGTTTCTGTGAATCGATATTTTCCATCAGCTTGCCTTCGTTTGCGGTGGTATCTTCTTGTGTAAAAGTATAGCATAATAGAAAATATTGAAAGACAAAAGAAAATCCCAGCGATTGTGCTGGGATTTTCTTTTTTATATCTTACGGGCTAAAAGTGATTGGAATGAAAATGAACGGAAAGGTCGGTGTTGCAGTAGGAAACAGAAAGATGGGTGGCACTAAAATGATCCCGCCGCCGCTGGTAGGTGTTGCGGATGGGGGAGCCGCAACAACCGCAGTGTTGGAAGGTGCGCCCGTTGGCACAATCGGTGTTGGCGGTGCGGCAATGGAAGCCAGAGTGCTGGGAATACAGGACGGGTTGGTTACTGAAGTGGAAATCCACGCATATCCGCCGGTACCACCCGCAAATTCAATATACCACCAGGCATTATCAAAACTTTTCCCTGCCACGTTGGCGGTTCCGCCTTGCGGGAGTGTTCCAAGAATGGGGTACACCTGCCCGGGTCCGCTGCGCACGTTGGCTACGACAGAAGTGGTTACAGTGGGTGCGCATGCTTCAGGCGCTGCGGTTGACGTGGGTGTTTCAGTGAATACAGGTGTGGATGTTGGCGTTGCTGTTTCGCCCCCAGCAGGTGCTTCTGTAGCTGGCGCGCCGCCCGGCATATTGCAGGCAAGTGCCGCAAGCACAATGAAGATGACCGCTATTAATATATTTTTATTTTTTACAAGCATAAGGTTCTCCTCCAAGAGAATATGCTTGTATTATAGAATGTATCAGTTGAAACTCAACTCCACCGTTTGTCCCATATCGTGATCAGCATCTTTACCCGTACCCGCACGCGCGCATCCGCATTGGCTGATGCCCACAGGGAACTTGTCTTTTTATAAACATCCTCTTCCAGTTTCTCAAAGTCTTCCCATTCATCTTCCATGAATTCCTTCATTTCAGATGGAGTATCCCAATAATAGAAGAATGCAAACTCCTCTTCTTCTCTTTTGATGTACCATCCCCTGGACTCTGCCTCCCGCATGGCTTTGAACGCCGCTTCATCATCCGCCACCGCCGCAGGCAGATCGCTCAACCTGCCTGCAGCCTGCCAGCCCGCCGACGAAACCACCTCTACCGACCAGTTTGACTCCACGGGGCGCAAATCAATGAGAATGCCGTTTGGTTTGAGTGTTCTGCGAATTTCATCCAGAGCATGAACCATGCTCTCATGTTCCATTCATCAGAGAGACCATGCCAGAATGGCGATATCAAATGTCTCTTTGGAGAAGGGAATGTTACTCGCGCTTGCGCCTGCAAAGTGGACATGCTTCTGCATGGTGTGAGGAGAATCGGCTTGGGCGATGCGCAAGGCATCATGGTCAGGATCAAACCCAACGGTTAAGGATGAGGCGGCGGCATATTTGAAAGTCAACCGCCCTTCGCCGCATCCAATTTCAAGCACGCCCTTGTCTTTGAAATTGACAAGCTTATGCAGAGTCTTTTGCTCAAATCCTTCAGGGTCTTTTTGCAATGTCATTTGGCAAGCTGCTTCATGGTCTTGTAGGAGTTCTTGATCAGCTCTTTCAGGACCTTCACGTCTACATCATCCAGCTTCTTGATGTACAAACATCCCACGCTGGTTTTGTGCTTGCCAAGTTTTTTCAGCAAGTCGGCATGTGCTTCAAAACCTCCCATCAAGTAGAGTGTTAGGTTTTGTTTGCGAGGGGAAAAACCAGTCAACATCCAATCACCTTCGCGTCCGCTTGCGCCTTTGTAATGGTAGCTTCCAAACCCGACGATGCTTGAACCCCACATTTTCGGTTCTTCCTTGGTAGCTTGCTTCATTATTTTCAGGATCTCAAAACAGTCTGCGCGTGTTTGTCCGTCTTTAACAGAATTGAGAAAATCTTCCACGCTTGCGTCTGTCTGTTTGGTTTTCAGCTCGGCCATGATTATCTCCTTTTTAGGTAACAGTAAATTGGAGTAATTTTAGCATATTTGTTCTAGCTGCTAGCCAGTTCCAAACTGCCTGTCGCCTGCATCTCCAAGCCCGGGAACGATGTAGGCGCGTTCGTTGAGATGATCATCAATTGCAGCGATGTAAATATCAATGTCTGGGTGTGCATCTTGCATGGCTTTTATGCCTTCCGGGGCGGCAATCAACCCGACAAATTTGATCTTTGTCACTCCCCAGCGTTTGAGGATATCGGCGGTGGCAGTGGCTGAGCCGCCCGTGGCCAACATTGGGTCGAGAATGAGGCAGACAGAGACGCGCGGGTCAACGGGTAGTTTGTTGTAATACTCTACAGGTTGGAGCGTGTGTTCATCGCGATACAACCCAATGTGCCATACTTCTGCAGACGGCATGAGTTCCCAAATTCCCTCGACCATTCCCAACCCTGCGCGCAGGATGGGGATCAACCCGATCTTCTCCCGCAGTTGCTGGGCTGTCACTGTAGCCAGCGGTGTTTCAATTTCCACAGGCGTGGTGGCGAGGTCTGCAGTGGCTTCATATGCAAGAAGTCCCGCAATCTCTCGAACGAGTTCGCGGAACTTTTTTGGTTCGGTGTTCTTGTCTCTTAGTCTTGAAAGTTTGTGGGCAACAAGCGGATGTTTTGACGCGTAAACGTTGGACATGGTTCCTCCGAAAAAAGTTGCTTAATTATAGCCGTGAAGGTGATGTTTGTCCGATGACTTTGCAGGGAGTTTTCGATACACTACTGCCAAGGAGTTTTTATGCGAGGAAATGATTTTATGTCCTGGGTTTTGCGTTCGCCGCTGCATGGCATGTTGAGCAGCGGCATGATGCTTATCACCTTTACCGGACGCAAAACGGGAAAGACATACACAACCCCAGTTGGTTATTATGTGGAAGGGGAGTACATGTGGGTCCTTACCAGCCGTGATCGAACTTGGTGGAGGAATTTGCAAGGCGGCGCAAGAGTGGATTTGCTGTTGAAGCGCAGATCCGTGCAAGGGTTTGCCGATACCGAATTGGATGAAAAATCTGTGGAAGCAAGGATGCATGAATATATCCGTCATGTTCCGCAAGCGGCAAAACCGATGGGGATTCGTATGGATAACAAAATTCCAAACCCTGCCGATGTTGCGAATATTTCAAAAGATAGATTGTTTGTGAAAATCGAATTAACGGAATAGATTAAACACAAACGGCAGCGCACCCAGTGCTGCGCAGATAATAATGCCGACGACAATTAGAGTCAGGCAGGTGGGAAGCAGCCAGCGGACCCATGTCCAATAGGCATAAAGATTCCAGGCTTTGACGGCAATAGGCTGCGCTTTGCGGAACAGGTCAGGCGTGTCAATTTCCGGGCTGTTGGCTGGCCTTGCTCTCGATATAGTTTCTCTCACATTTGGAATTGACTTTGTCCGCAGGTGTTCGGGGATGGTGAGGTTCGCACCACAGTACGCACATGCCATGCGGATCGAATCCGCTTCAGCGTAGTTCGGTGCTCCGCAGGCGGAGCAGGTGAAAGATTGAGTCATGAGGCGGTTGTCTCCAGTAGCTGGTTATTATACTTAAACAAAAACGCGGACATGGACTTGTCCGCGTTTTGATTGTTTCAAATCTAAAACGAATTGAACGCCGCCCAAATGCTTGCAAATACACCGATCAAAATTGGGAAGACTGTAATGACGATCATGAATATGGTAAATGCAGTGATCCCGCAGCCAAGCCACAACCACCATTTTGTCATCGTTTTGGCTGTGTCTGCGTAACTCGCCATGATCGGCGCAAGGTGCACGGTGGTGTACCCCGTGCCCGGGGTGAATTCATAAACCTGCGAACTTGCCAATGCGTCTACGGTATGTCTGGCATCCGATTCGCTGATGCTTGTGAAGCTTAAATACTTCTTTAAGGCTTCTTCTTTCTTTCCGCTTTGAGCCAGTTGTACAACCTGAGCCCATTGCGTTCCATACCCGTTCATTGCGCTGATATCAACACCGCTGAAAAGGCTGCCTTGCTCCTGACTTTGTTTCGGGTCTGGTTTGCGTAGATTTTCGGGGATTGCTACCGCGCTTCCACAATAGGGACATTTGACCATGCTTTCCCCGCCAGGCGGGTCGATGGGTCCCCCACAGGATGGGCATTTCAATAACTTCATTGTAAAAGTAGACATGGCTCTTCCTCCAGATTGGCGATGCGCGGATTATACGCCCATGTTGTTCGTCTGTGGTCTGACATTCGTACTATTCCGAAATTTAACAAAACAAGCGGTAGAATCGGATGAGCCAATTTTAGAGGAGATGCCCATGACTGAACAATTTAAATTCGGTGGCGAAATCGTTTGGAAGCCAACCCCGCAGCACATCGAACGCGCAAACCTGACAGCCTTCATGCGCACGCATGACGTCAAGGATTTTAATGAGCTTATGCAAAAATCCACGGCGGATGTGGCATGGTTCACGGATGCGGTTTTCAAATTTCTCGATATTCAATTTTACGAACCATATACAAATGTCGTCGATCTTTCCGATGGAATTCAGTTCCCAAAATGGTGTGTGGACGGGAAGATGAACATTGTCCATAACTGTGTGGATAAGTGGCAGGGTGCTAAAAACAAGGAGCGGGAGGCGATCATTTTTGAGGGTGAAGAGGGAATTGTAAAATCTTTAACCTATGAAGAACTTTATAAAGAAGTGAACAAGACTGCAAACGCGTTGCGTTCGCTCGGCCTTGGTAAAGGGGATGCAATTGGAATTTTCATGCCGATGGTTCCTGAGATCGTAATTGCACTGCTTGCCATCGCAAAAATTGGCGGAATTATTTTGCCCCTTTTCTCTGGCTATGGTTCAGGAGCCATTGTCTCGCGCATGGTGGATGCGGATGCAAAAGCGCTCTTCGCAGCCGATGGCGTATTTCGGCGCGGCAAACCCGTCGAAATGAAATCCATTGCAGATGAAGCCGCCGAACACATTCCAACGTTAAAACACATAATCGTGTTGCGGCGCACGGGGCAGGATGTGAAAATGAAAGCGGATCGCGATCAATGGTGGACGGCTCTCACCGCGCATCAGCCTGATACTGCTCCAACGGAAATCACCTCCGCTGAAGACCCGCTGATGATCATCTACACTTCAGGGACAACTGGCAGGCCGAAAGGCGCGCTCCACACGCATAGCGGTTTTCCCATCAAAGCCGCGCAGGATATGGCTTTTGGAACGGACGTTCATCAAGGCGATGTGATGTACTGGATGACGGACATGGGCTGGATGATGGGACCATGGCAGGTCTTTGGCAGTCTCTTGCTTGGCGCGACAATGTTTTTGTATGACGGCGCGCCAGATTTTCCAACTCCCAGCCGTTTGTGGGAATTAGTGGAAAAACATAAGATCAATCAAATGGGCGTGTCACCGACGTTGATCCGTTCGTTAATTCCACATGGCGATGAACATTTTAAAAAGCATGATTTGTCTTCATTGACGTGTTTTGCTTCGACTGGCGAGCCGTGGAATCCAGATCCTTGGATGTGGTTGTTCGAGAAAGTGGGCGGCAGCAAATGCCCGATCATCAATTATTCGGGCGGAACGGAGATTTCCGGCGGCATTGTGATGGGAAATCCGCTCATGCCGTTGAAACCGTGTGCATTTTCCGCCCCCTGTCCTGGTATGGATGCGGATGTGGTGAATGAAAATGGAAACCCCGTCCGTAATGTGGTTGGGGAATTGGTCATCAAAGCGCCGTGGATCGGGATGACGCGCGGCTTTTGGAAGGATAAGCAGCGTTATTTAGATACCTATTGGTCGCGTTGGGAGAATGTCTGGGTGCATGGCGATTTTGCCGCAATTGACGATGACGGTTTATGGTACATCCTCGGACGCTCGGATGATACGATAAAGATCGCAGGCAAGCGGCTGGGTCCCGCTGAAGTCGAGTCGATTTTGGTGAGGCACGATGATATTGTTGAAGCGGCGGCGATTGGGGTGCCGCATGATGTCAAAGGGAGTGAGCTGATTCTCTTTGCAGTGACCAGGCCTGGGGTAGAGAGAAGCGATGCACTTCGTCAGCAATTACATGAGATGGTTGTTGCTGAAATGGGCAAACCGCTCGCGCCGAAAGCCATCTTATTTGTTTCAGATTTGCCGAAGACTCGCAACGCAAAGGTGATGAGACGCATGATCCGCGCTGCATATTTGGGGCTGGAGTTAGGGGATACATCTTCGCTGGTGAATCCGCAGGCAGTGGATGAGATAAAGATGTTGAGGCATTAAGCTATAATCGGATAACTACGTATTGTGGAGTTAATATTATGGATGTTCGAGCGCGCTTGCGTGAATGGTATTTTGTTCCTCTGCTTTTTTTTGTTGCTGCAATAGCATATTTACCATATATCAATAAGTTCGGTTATTTTAGAGACGACTGGTACTTAATGTATTCAGCTAATGCAATGGGAGCAAGTGCATTTAATCATATATTTGCCATTGATAGGCCTTTTCGAGGCTTTCTTTTCTCCCTTGAATATTCGATTTTTGGTTTGAATCCTATTTTTTATAATGTGTTTGGATATATATTTAGAGTATTAGGAGCTCTCGCATTTTTATGGACACTGAGGATTATATGGCCAGATCAAAAAAGGGCGACAATGCTCTCGGCTATGCTTTATCTCATTTTTCCAGGTTTTTTATCATCACCAAATGCAATTGATTTTCAACCCCATCAAATCGGACTTTTTTTTGCTCATCTTTCGGTTGCGTTAAGCGTTAGGGCAGTTTATGGGCTTCGCCCTTTTAATAAGGGTATTTTTTGGTTGCTATCGGGTTTATTGACAATTATGTATTTGGGACTGGTTGAACATTTTTTCGGAGTGGAGTTTTTTCGGATTGCAGCAATATTTTTAGTTACGAGACGAAGGAATATGGATGGTGGATTTTTCAATTGGGTTGCCAGCACTATCTCCCATTTTATTCCATTTTCAGTTGGGTCTGCTTTGTTTGCTTATTGGCGTTTTTTTATCTTCGAATCATCCCGTAAGGCAACAGATCTTGGTGCTCAATTGATCATTTTTTTTGAATCGCCTTTGTTGATTGGCATCAACTGGGTAGATATCCTCTTAAAAGATGTTTTTGAAATTGTTATCCTTGCTTGGGTGGTTCCATTTTCTAACCTTTGGGATACCCCATTACGATTGAGGGAGTTATTCTACGCTGGAATCTTAGTGTTGCTTTCATTATTTGCAGTTTCAGTTATGTTAAGAATGGAAATGGAGGAGGAGCCTAACTATAAAATAGATCAAGATATCTGGTTTAATGAGGCATTCTGGCTTGGTTTGATTAGTGTTGTAACGGGATTTATTCCTGTGATATTGTCGAATCGAAACGCAGACCTTGGCAGCCTTTCCAGATATATGCTTGCTAGCATTTCAGGTGCTGTTGTTATCTTAGCGGCTTTTGTTAATCAGCTTAATTCAGCACGCACTCGTTATTTAATGATATGCTTACTGGTTACTACGTCTGTTCTGACCCACTACTATAATGGAGTTCAATGGGCGCGCTCTTCTGAACTTATGAAGAACTTCTGGTGGCAGGTTAGTTGGCGCATACCACAATTGGAAGTGGGCACAACTTTGGTTGCAAATTACTCTCACGCTGCAATTGAAGAGGATTATTTTGTCTGGGGACCCGCCAATCTACTCTATCGTCCGCAAAGTATGAGTGCGAAAAAAATACGGCCTGCTATTTGGGCACTGGTACTTACTAGGGAAGGTGTAAATTCTATTTTGGCAAACTCCGAACCTGAAGCTGTAGACAGACGTACGATTTTGACTTTTATGGATTACGGAAATATTCTTGTTGTAACCCAGCCGACCACATCTTCTTGTGTGCAAGTGCTTGATGGGAGATCTCCATCTTTATCTGAATATGAACAGGACGATATCCGCTTGATTGCAAGTGAGTCGAATCAAAAACATATTCTTTTGAATGAACAGACATTACTTCCGCCTGCGAATATTTTTGGGGCTGAGCCAGAACACACTTGGTGTTATTACTATGAAAGCGCGTCTCTTGCTTATCAACGTGGCGATTGGAACACCGTGCTTGCTCTCGGGGAAGAGGCTCAGAAGATGGGCTTTTCGGCTGAGGATTCGGTAGAATGGATGCCTTTCATTCAGGCTGCTGTTTATCTGGATGATCGAAATACAGTTTTTGAATTGGCGCCAAAAGTAAAGAAAAATTCGTTTCTTGCTCCTCAAGCATGTGAGATCTTGAGAAACTTGCCCAATCTAGATCTTGAAAAAAAAGATTTTGTAGAAGATGTTTTTTGTAGGTAGAAATTAAATGCAATATATTTACGATAAAAAGCGGAACCGGTATCTGATTGTCGGTCCCGCTTTTTATCGTTGCATTATAATAATATGTATCTTGCATTTAAGGCGAGAAAAAGGAGATTGAATGAAAAAAGCTCGATATGTGATGCTTGCATGCATTCTGATTGTTACTTTTATTTTATCAGCATGCGGTGCAACACCAACCCCGCAATTGATCGTGGTGACTGCGACTTCGGCTCCTGCAACTGAAGCGCCTACTGCGGTGCCGACTGCCACGCTTGTTCCTGTCGCTCTTTCGGGACCTCAGAATGGATCCACCGTGAAATGGGTGGATGGCAGCACTCTGGTATATATCCCTGCCGGTGACTTTACGATGGGAGATGACGTTTTTGCTCTCTCTCATAATGTGACTTTGGATGGGTACTGGATCCAGAAGACCAAGATCACCAACCGTATGTACGAACAATGTGTCAAAGTTGGGATTTGTACAGCGCCATCTCAGGAGTTGGGTGGACCTGTTTTTAGCAACCCAGAGTTTGGAAATCATCCTGTTATAGGTGTGAACTGGTCTCAGGCACAGGCCTATTGTGCATGGGCGCAGGGAAGTCTGCCTACCGAGGCCCAATGGGAGAAAGCCGCCCGCGGGACGAGTGGAAATACCTATCCTTGGGGAAGCGCCGCTCCAACATGCGGCCTTCTTAACTTCGCTAATTGTTATAAGAGTACGAGCGGTGTGGAAGCTTTTGCTGCCAGCGGTGCAAGTCCTTATGGTCTGCTGGATATGGCGGGTAATACGTTTGAATGGATAAATGACTGGTATGCTGAAAACTACTATTCCACGTCACCGCTTGCCAACCCCACTGGCCCGGAGAGCGGGCAATATCGTGTGGTGCGCGGCAGTTCTTTCGAAACTGACGATCAACTGATTGCTTCTGCAATTCGTCGATACAATGAGCCTGTTGATAGCGAACGCGATACCGGCTTCCGTTGTGTGGTCGCTAGTCCCCAGCCAATTGCTCCGTATTGTCAGCTCTCTGCTTTTGTTCCAACAAACACAAATGTTTCTACAAGCTGTGAATTGCCTGAGGGCGTTGTAACGAATCAATATTGCGCACAAGGTGAAACGTATGCCGTAGTGCAACTCTCGTTTGATTCATCATGGAAGGTTCGCGGGACGCGCCTGATATGTACTGAAGCTATTAGTGGCGGTTTTCGCCAATTAACCTGTGCTGGTCCAGAGACCATCGAATCAACGAATGAGATCGTTGTTTGTAATGATTCTTGCTCAAATAGCACTATTGCTGAGAACGTTGCACCTGTATGTGATTCTGGATATACGCTTGACCCAGCAACTGGCATGTGCAATTACACCCCCATCCTGGCCCAGGTGAGTATTGCTGGTTGTCCCGTTGGGTATTCCATGGTTGATCGTGGCGGGCAGCAAACATGTGCCATTAGTAAGGATGCAAATGGTTCCTGCCCGGCTGGTTTGTATTTCGACGAGCTGGCTGGCATGTGTGTGCCCCCCAATGGAGAAACCTCTGCACCCTATGGATTTGACAATGCTGCGCTTGCTGCACAGACCTATGCTGGCTGTGCGACTGGCTATACCTATAATGAGGGTTTCCAGTGTTGTCAGACAACAACAGGGGGAACTTATCCGGGGTGTGCGCCCGGCTATTCATACAATGCTGACCGGAAGTCCTGTGCGCCTACAGGGACTGAACTTAGCGGAGAAGGCTGCACTACTGTGCGTGTGACTACCATTAAGTGTAGTGAGCCTGTGAATACCTGTGCCCAATATAGCAATAGCGAATCGCGTTGCGTGGCGAATTTCTGTTCGTGGAATGAGGCTGCCGCCAAGTGTGAAATGAGAACCCCGACCCCATAATAAAAAAAATCCCGCAGGATAATCCCTGCGGGATTTTTTATGACCTTTGGGTGATGATAAATTTGATACAAAAGGAAATGCAGGGAGTTATAATTTTTGATATTTGTTGAGCGTGTATTTGAGAAGGAGAATGAGATGAAGAGAGTAGTTGCATTTATTTCCCTCATCGTGTTGACAGCACTAATTTTGACAGCCTGTAACGTGCCGGTTGAAACAACGCCAACAGAACCGCCGCAAGTTACTGAAGAGCCGTTGGCGGCAACGCAAGCACCTGTTGTTGCATCCACTGAAACTGCATCTTCTACGCTCGTCACAGTAGATCTGGCTGGTCCGCAAATGGCAGTCGGTTCTAAATACACCTATGTCGATGGGACAGTTCTGGTCGCGGTCCCGGGCGGCCCATTTATTATGGGATATAACTTTGCGGATAATCCCGAACGCGAGATCAGCGTAGGGGATTTCTGGATTTATAGCACCAAAGTGACCAACGCTCAGTACGCCCTGTGCGTGCAGCTCGGGAAGTGCTCCCCGCCAAAAACCGAAGACAGCCCCACCTATGGGGACGCGCGATTTATCAAATTCCCTGTGACTGGCGTAACCCATGCACAAGCCACAGATTATTGTTCTTTTGTACATGGTCGCCTTCCCACGGAGGCTGAATGGGAAAAAACTGCCCGAGGACCGGAAGGGAATCTTTTCCCTTGGGGGAATGGGGGACCAAATTGCAATTTGTTGAATTACAAATTCTGCGTGAGTAAAACCACCTGGGTGAACGAATACAAAGATGGAATAAGTTATTACAGTGCATTTGATATGTCTGGTAATGCACGTGAATGGGTGGCGGATTGGTACAGCCCCACCTATAACATAGAATCCCCTGAACCAGACCCGCTGGGACCGGAACTCGGCGAGAAACGCTCCGTGCGCGGAAGCAGCTATCAGGATAGTGCCGACCCGTCCCTGTCTGCGCATCGCTTCTCTCTGGACCCGGAAGAGACTCTGCCCGATCTGGGATTTCGCTGCGTTGTAGAAGATCCCACTTACTTTGCTCCCTGGTGTGAACAATTAATATATGTTGGTGAAGGTCTTGACGGCTCCCAGCCGGATTGTGCCCCCATCGTGGAATGCAATGATGTTTCCATTTCACAAGGATTAAATTGCACGGAAAATTTCACCCCATATACTATTGTTACTTTCAATTTATCGAATACTCCTCCTGATAATTGGGATTATCAAATGCCGGGTTGTTCGCAATTGCCCGGTGAGCAAACTCCAATAAAAGACAAATTCCTATGTAACCCCGGTGATGTGGGACCTGCAAGTGCGCAAGGGGGGTGTTTGTACGGCGTTCCGGCTTTCTGTGAGGCCTGCCCGGCAAATTACAACAAAGTGGATGGCAAGTGTGTTTGGGATGGCAGCGGAACGGCCGGTACGGCCTGCCTTCCAGGTTCCACCTACGATCCATTGACGCAGTGCTGTTCTGCAATTCCCGGTGTTGGCGAAGACATTGGCCTCTGCCCGGCTGGGACATATCCTCTGAACGGCGCTTGCGTGGATAATCCCAGTGCTGTACCGGAAAGTGTCGTGCAAAATATACTCTTTGATAAGTGTACCCCGCCGGTGATTATCACTGTCACTCCGGGCGGCGGGGATGACACGCCTGATGATGGTTGCCAGCCTCCCCCAAATGGTTGTGGAAATCAGGTTTTTTGTTCTGCAAATTGTTCCTGCCAATCGCGAACGGCCCCTTGTCCTTGATTGATTTTATTAAAACCGGTCCCGTCCTGTCTTGGATGGGACCGGCCTGTTGTTTTTTCTTGAGCATTTCATATTAATTGCATTTCTATTGATTTCAGATATTAAATACAACCCTATAATTATTGCAAGGTTTGTTATGTTTTTAATTTAATGGTAACAGAGGAGATTGATGTATGCGAAAGATTTTGTTTGCTGGTTTTGTTTTATTGTCCCTTTTAGCGTTGGTGACTGGTACAGTCTCTGCTGCACCGCAGGCAGATGGTCTGATCACCCTTGTGGAAGTCCGTAATGACAGATACGGGAGTGTTATATTTGTATTCAATGTTAGTGGGGAATTTGCCCGCCATAAGTTAAATGGTACTGTTGATGTTCAAGGTGAGGACGCCAAATATGGCTTGCATTGTTCTTTGGTGAGTGATGATACGATCCAATGCACCACCTCCAAAAAAACTGGCGGCAGAAATGTGATTGTCTACCTGGCCGGCTTCGTCTTTTGGGCTTTCGTCCCTGAAGTAAGCGGCCCCGCAGGTCCCAGCCAATATTGCTACAACGTTTATGATGTCTGGTTTGACGAGCAAAACGAGGATGTTTATTGGTATCCGTTCACAACTCACTGTCAAGAGACCCCTGCCAATTACGGCGACGTAGAAAATATTTACAACCCTGATTATCAAGATTATTATGACTATGAGTTCCTGCCCTCAAGCCCGGGCTGCTTCGATCCTGTTGTAGAAGATGCATACTATTACGTCTGTGGTTCTTAAGTTTATTTCCACATAAAAACAGCCCCGAGAATTTAATCTCGGGGCTGTTTTTATGTGGACGACTCACTCGGAAATATATTTTACTTTGAATAAATTGCGCACGGTGGAAACATATGCAATACCATTTTCGACATCCAGTGAGATCGTGCGGATCCATGGCCCGATGTAAAAACTGGCAATTCGTTCATAGGTGTTCAAGTCGATCACTTGAATGCGATTGTTGATGAAATTCCCCACCAGCAGTAAATTCCGTTTTGTGTCAATTGTTAATGTGCGGTCGCCGATGCTGACATTTATTTTCCCCTTGTACTCCAAAGTGTCTGCATCATACCGAAGAATGTATCCTTCCATCGTTGATGCTACCAGCACTTCTGATGTGTCAGGATTGTAAACCAGCCTGTCTGTGTTGGGGCTGGTTTCTACTTGTTGAAGCACCTCGTGTGTGTTCATGTCCCACGAAACCAGGTAGGTATCTTTGAAAGAATTGAAATACAAAAGATCTTTTTCAGGCGAAAATGCTACATTGGTTGGAACCATGGGCAGGGGCAGGCTGGCAATCACTTCACCGCTTTCCCGGTCAAGCATCACAAATGGGATTCCAACTTCATAATCTGCTTCGGATGCAATGGTGATGCTGTCCGTGCCTGGTTGCCAGTTGACCCATACATCACCAGGTGAAAGATTTATCACTGGCACAGAACGAAAGGTTTCCAGTGTCACAGCATCAATATAATGCAGCTGCATCGTCCCTGCCTCGTACGCATAAATCTCTTTACGCTGCGGATTGTATGCAAAGCTCTGCATCTTTCCAATGTTCTTCGATTTGCGTGGCGGAATATTGAGATGCTCCGTATCAAAAGCAAGTAAATAACTCGTTCCATGTCCAACTACAAAGATTTGCTTCAAGTCTGCGTCGAACTCGATCCAGTTGTATGCCCCGGCCGCAAACTTCTCCACAGACGGGCTGGCGTGTATTTTTTCACCAAGAGTGAGAATTCTTTGATTATCGTAAGGTGTCAGCAGGAACAGCCAAAAGAGCGGGGCGATCAAAACACCGCTTAGCCATGACCATTTTTTGATGGAAAGCCCCGCTTGGAATTTCTCCACCAGCCATAGGATATATGCCTGCGGGAACAACGCCTCGCACAACCCGACCCCTGCAAGGAAAACGAGATTCAGGATTCCACTTCCAGATATTCGTTTTGCAATCCATCCCACCGGCAGGGTGTTGAGCGCGAGGATCGCTAAAACGACCAGCGATCGCTCGGCTGCATTCGACGTTATTAGTAAGTATTTGAATGAAATATAGAAAATGATCGCCATTCCGCCGAGTGCAAGAATGTATCCCCAACCTTCCGAAGCTGTCCATTTTTTTATCAGCCAATATCCAAGTGCCATCGCGGCCACAGTTACAAGGTAAAGCTCAAACCTTGTCTCAAATGTGTTGGCGGAATAGACAGCGAAGTCAATAATGTAACGCAGCTCGATGTGTGCTTTTACAAATTCGGAAATCGGGTCCCGAAACAAATACAAACCTGCCGCTAGGATCGGCAGGCGTATGAATGTCCAAAGGATCAAACCTGTTCGTTTCATGAACGTATTATAACGATGCTATTTTAGGTTTCATAGTGTGCCAGTTCGTGGCTTGTTGATAAGCATATCCAGCCCTCAACACACCTGATTCGTTCCACGGGCGTGAAACGATCTGCAAGCCGATCGGCAGGTTCTCGGATGTAAAGCCGCAGGGGACACTCAGCGCAGGCAGCCCGGTCAAGTTGAAGGGCGCAGTGAAGCGGGTCAACTGACGGGCACGTTCCACGGCATTCTCTCCCTCCAAAACAGGCGCAGCGATGGGCGTAGTGGGCAGAATGAGCACATCAAATTGATCGAAGAGGATCTCGCATTTGCGTCTCGCTTCAACCTGAGTGCGCCGTGCAAGCACGTACTCACTGGAAGTGTATGCCGCTCCCGTTTCCAGCCGCTGACGGACATCCGCGCCGAACCAGTCTGGGTGTTCCTTCAAGCGCTCACGATGGAAGGCAGCACCATCCGCCTGGGTCATCAGGGAATTGGCGTACGCTGCTTCTTTGAGAAAATCCACGTTCACTTCGGAAACGATGACACCCTGCTCTTCCAAAACCTTTGCGGCATTGCGGATCGCAGCAAGGACTTCCGCGTCGGCCGCTTCTTCGATGTAGTTTCCAACAGCAAGAGCGACTTTGCGTTCATGCATTGAATCCATCAGGTGGCTGGAATAATCACCGGGTAAGGTTTTTATGCAGGTTGGATCCTGCTCGTCGTACCCGCCCATGACTTGCAGCATGAGCGCCGCATCTTCCACCTTGCGAGTGATGGGACCTGCGTGATCAAGATTCCACGAAAGCGGCAGAATTCCGCGCAGACTCACGCGCCCGTAGGTGGGCTTGAGACCAACAACGCCGCACAACGCAGCAGGGATGCGGATCGAACCGCCCGTGTCGGTGCCAATTGCGGCCATGGCCATGCCTGTGGAAACAGCCACTGCGCTTCCCCCTGAAGAACCTCCGGGTGTGCGGGTGATGTCCCACGGATTTTTGCATGCTCCAAAATGCGGAGT
>JAEURE010000230.1 GCA_016789485.1 Anaerolineales bacterium
AATTACACCGACATTGGAGGGCACATGCTTACCCTTGTAGAAAAAATCCTCTTTGTAGTTGCAACGCTCGTTTCGCTTTACTTCACCTATCTCGGTGTGATGAAGATCGTCAGCCACATTTCCAGCGGGCAAGGGAAAGTGGATTGGTCGCTTGTTTGGAAACGGATTGGTGATCTCATCGTCAAGGTGGGATTGTTCCAGCCCGTTTTTCGTTTCAGGCTTGGACCCAGTATTTTGCATGGGCTGATCGGCTGGGGATTTCTATCCTTCCTTTTAATCAACCTAGCAGATTTAATATACGCATACACAGGATTCAAACTCCTTGAGAACACCGGCCTCTTTGGCGACATCTATCGCCTCATTGCGGACGTTGCGAATGTTGCCATCGTGGGCGGTATCCTTGCTATGGCATTTCGCCGCTTCATCCTGCGACCTGCGACATTGTCCACTCGCGATACGACTTTGCTTCACCCGAAAGCAAGAGCGGGCATCCTGCGCGATTCAGCCATTGTTGCCACGTTCATCTTCATCCACAACACGATGCGCTTTTTGGGAGAATCATTTGGGTTGGCATTGGCAGGTCACGCTGACAGTTGGCAGCCAAGCATTTCGGCAGTGTCCCAGCTTTGGGCGGGAGTAGATGCGAATATACTAGTCGCAGGGGAACATATCGCGTTTTGGTTGTCCATTGGCGCCGTTGTCGCTTTTCTTCCTTATTTCCCATATTCAAAACATATTCATCTTTTCTTCGCGCCATTGAATTTTGCGTTGAAGCCCGAAAGAAAATCCATCGGCGAATTAAGTTACATCAATCTCGATGACCAAAGTATCGAACAATTTGGCGCCGCGAAAATGAAAGACCTCGGCTGGGAGCAGATCATGGACAGTTATGCCTGTATCATGTGCTTCCGCTGTCAGGAAGTGTGCCCCGCGTACAACACGGGCAAATTGCTCTCCCCCGCCGCATTGGAAATTAACAAGCGCTATCACTTCAACAATGGCGGCACAACCGATGTGCCGATGTTGGATCTGATCTCGGAAGAAGCGGTGTGGGCTTGCACAAGCTGCGGCGCATGCGTGGACATTTGCCCCGTGGGTAACGAACCGATGCGCGATATTCTCGACATCCGCCGCAATCTTTCAATGATGGAAAGCGCGTTCCCGAAACAATTGGAAACGGCTTTCAAAGGCATGGAACGCAACCAGAACCCGTGGAATGTTTCGCAGGGTGACCGCATGAAATGGGCGGAAGGCATGAGCGTGCCAACCATTGAGCAGAACGCCGAGCCTGAAATTTTGTGGTGGGTTGGCTGTGCTCCTGCAACGGATGCACGCGCGCAGAAGACCGCGCAAGCCTTTGCAAAAATTTTGAATACGGCAGGAGTCAATTACGCCGTGCTTGGAAAGAATGAATCCTGCACAGGTGATTCTGCAAGACGCGCAGGACGCGAGGATATTTTCTTCGGGCTGGCTACGCAGAATGTTGAAATCTTGAATGAGGTCGCGCCGAAACGAATCGTAACAACCTGCCCGCACTGTTTGCACACCATCAAAAATGAATACCCAGCCTTTGGCGGGAATTATCAGGTCATTCATCATACTCAATTAATTAACGAGCTGGTGGGTGCCGGGAAAATTTCCATGAATTTGGAAGGGGACAACATGAAAGTCACTTTC
Organism: Anaerolineales bacterium; assembly: GCA_016789485.1. Lineage (GTDB taxonomy): Bacteria > Chloroflexota > Anaerolineae > Anaerolineales > Villigracilaceae > Villigracilis. The sequence goes on from JAEURE010000230.1 coordinate 1,678, forward strand.
CATGACCCGTGTTATTTAGGCAGGCACAACAAGATCACGGATGCGCCGCGGGACGGATTGAAATCTGCGGGCATTGAAACCGTGGAAATGCCGCGCAATGGAGCCAAGTCCTTCTGCTGCGGCGCGGGCGGCGCGCAAATGTGGAAGGAAGAGGAGGAAGGCACGGCACGCGTAAACTCCACCCGCTTCGCCGAAGCTAAATCCACAGGCGCGGACACGGTGGCAGTGGGCTGTCCATTCTGCCTGACGATGATGACAGACGCCAGCAAAGCGGACGGGGACTCGATGCAAGTGAAGGATGTTGCTGAGATCGTGGCGGAAAGAATGAAATAAACAAGACAGGGAGATTTCTCTCCCTGTTCTTTTATAGGTATGGAGAAAGTCAAAATATGAAGACTATTGAAAAAAAAGGCGAGTATATATTTGTCAATTATGCCGAGCCTTATGTGTATAAAAATGCGATCCACTTATTAAAAGAGGCAGCGGAAGTGTGCGCGGCGGAAAAATGCGGCAAACTTTTATTGAGTTTTGTTGACATGCCAGGCAAGGTCAAAACCCTTGACCGATTCGAGTTTGGCGTGCAAGGCGCCATTATTTTTCGTCATCTAAAAAAAGTCGGAGTGGTGTATCGAAAAGAGGAAATGAACCGATTTTTGGAAACCGTGGCAGTGAATCGCGGTTTGAACATCCGCCTCTTTGACAATTTCGAAGAGGCGCTGGAATGGCTGGAGGTTGAAAAATAAACTCACATGAAGATCTCGGAACTCATTAATTCATTGTTGCCCGCATTTGTGACAGAACTTCAGCAGGCGCAGGCAAAAACAATCATAAACACATCCGCGGCAATCAGTGCGGCCATGCTGGCACTCGTAGCCTACTGGTTGATCACAGGCACATTTGAAGACATTGAAACAATATTTATCGTACTTGGGCTGCTAGTAGCTTTTGCAGGGATCATTGCCCTCGTCAAATATGGGTATATCAGATCAGGGGCATGGATACTCACAGGCTTGATACTCTTTTTAAATCTTGCGGACATGACCTGGTATGGGATAAGCACAGTTGCATCCGCAGGGTATATCATCCCGATCCTTCTTGCGTCATTCAGCGTCAGCCCCAAAGCAGGCATGAGCGTCAGTATTCTTGGCTGCATTTCGGTGTTTGCCATCGCATATCTTGCATCCATCGGACAATTACAAACCGAAATTCCATATCAAGAATCCACTCTCTCATTTGATGCACCGACATTATCGTTGATTTATCTACTCACCGGCATTCTGGCAGGCAATTGGATACGATCTACACAGAAAGTTTTTCAAAAAGCCTAACGAAAAAACCGAGTCCCAAATGAGACTCGGTTTTCATTCCCCCTCGTGCTACAATAATTTTATGAACGTGCTTGACCTTCGCCCTTCTCCAATTGTCGGGACATGGTATGAAAGCATGCCCAAATCCCTCGCCGCCCGGGTGGACGAGTACCTTGCAGCCGCAGAACTGCCTGAGGTCAGTGGGCAGGTCATCGGTGTGATCGCACCGCATGCGGGGCATAAATATTCGGGGGCAGTTGCAGCCCACGCCTTTGCAACTTTGCGCGGACTCTCCCCCGACCTTGTCGTCATCCTCTCACCGTTCCACAGCTTCGCTCCCTACCAACTCATCACCACCAGCCATCAGGCCTACGCCACTCCGCTTGGCAATATCGAAGTGGATAAACAAGTGATGGAAGAACTGCAAAAGAATCTCGACATCCCCATCTCGCCCATTCCAAACGACAAGGAACACTCGCTCGAGATCGAACTTCCATTTCTACAACGCGTGTTCAAAAACGAATTCAAACTGCTGCCCATCATGCTTCCCACACAGGAAGAGGAAGTTGCAAAAAAACTTGGGAAGGCCCTGGCGCGCACGCTCAAAAAGAAAAACTTCATTATCGTCGCATCCACGGACCTCTCGCATTTTTACGACCAGCAAACCGCCCACATCTTCGACCACGAAATGCTCAGGTGCTTCGAATCCTTCAACCCATTTTCCATCTTTGAAGCCGAACAAACGGGCAAAGGTTTTGCCTGCGGGCATGCCGCTGTAGCCGCAGCATTGTGGGCAACTCAAAAACTCGGCGCGGATAAAGTACAGATCCTCAACTACGCCACCTCGGGTGACATCACAAAGGATTATTCATCTGTCGTTGGATATGGCGCGGCGGCCATCCTGAAAACGTTATAATCAACTCATGTTCGCCCGCCTCGCAGTAAACATCCCCGCCATCTCTGGCATCTTCGATTATGCCATTCCCCCTGAACTCGCCTTGCACATCAAGGCGGGTTGTCTTGTCGTAGCACCATTTGGAAATCAAACGGTGCAGGGCATCGTTCTCGAATTGGCAGACTCTTCTTCCATACAGAATCCCAAACCGATCATTGACCTGCTCGACCCTGCCCCCGTTCTGACTCCGCCGCAAATTGCTCTTGCTATTCGTTTAGCGGAGACTACGCTGAATCCACTTGCATCCATCGTGAGCCTGATGATCCCCACAGGGCTGAGTCAGCAGGCAGATGTGTTGTATCAAGCAATGGAAGGTAAACCGCAGACCGTTCAAGACCTTCCACAGTCCACGGTCGGTGGCCGTTTGCTTAAACTTCTCAGCGAACGCGGAGCACTCCGTGGCCGCCAGATCGACAGTCACTTCGCCAAAGTAGACTGGCGCAAGACGGCGAACATGCTCGTCAAAAAAGGCGTGCTTTCTGCAAAGAATGTGTTACCCGCTCCCAGAGTGAGACCAAAGTACATTCGTGTTGCTCAACTGTCCGTTAAGCCTGAAGCGGCAGAAGCGGAGATGGAGTCCCTTGGCTCCACAAAGCAGACTCTGGCGCGACGTCAAGCTGCCTTGCGTTTCCTCATTCATCAGCCTGATGCGATCAACCTTTCATGGATCTACGCCGAAACATGCTGCAATATCGCTGACCTTCAAGAACTCGAAGAACGTGGATTG
>JAEURE010000231.1 GCA_016789485.1 Anaerolineales bacterium
ACGAGCAGACACTACACTGTAATCTCCGCTGAAAAATGACAGATAATCATCCCGCATGTCATCATCGTCGTCGGTCTGGAAGCCCAAACGGAGCTGTGTCACGCCGGTTGGGTTAATGAACGGATATGCTTTGGCATCCAGGGAAGCCCAATACCAGCCGCCAACGGGATTATTGAGAATCATCCCCGCAGTGTACAAACCGGCCGGCGCTTGAAAATCCGAAGTCTGCAATGCACCAATCGCAAACGGACCAAAACTCCCAAAAGCGCCTTTGCGGATATCGATCCAAATATTTCGATGCGTAGTGAATGGGTTTACCCCGACCGTCGTCTCCAACTGGATCATCAAAATCGCCTGAGTAACCACAGCATTATCCGGCAGGGAAGCCGTAGGAAATTGCAAAATAGTCCGATACTGATAGTCCCGCGCATTGTCACCGATCCGGAAAGTGACAGAGCTCGAGTTTTTTGTGCCTCCCTGATTGCTCGTTTCCTTTGACTCCAACACCCACCCATCATCTCCGCCATCCGAAGAAAATGTTGCAGAAAGAATTGCAGGGGTAAATCTTTCGAGGGTATAGATTTCACCGCTTATAAAATTTCCATTCCCTGCCCCCACACCGCCAAGCGGAAGTCCGCCGGCATCCATAATGCTGTCGTTATCAATAAGGTCAAGGCGGAAGAATCCACTGCCGCTGCCGGTGTTGACAGTGACTACGTAAACCGAATCCACACCAGTGACAGACGCCACGCTCGCATCAACCACGCCGGAAGATGGCAGCGCGAAATCGGCAGCATCCACTCCGCTGACGGGTTCGGAGAATGTCAACGTGAAGCGGACGGTTCCAGCGGAGGTAGGGCTGGGGTCGGCTCTCAGGCTCGAGATTCAGAAAGGAGCGTTCTTGTTGATCGTATAGGGCTCACCGCTGATGAAATTTCCATTGCCTGCACCCAGTCCACCCAATAGGTTGGATGTCAGATCCAAAATACTGTCATCATCCACAAGATCCAGACGCAAGGTACCTTCACCAGAATCCATGGCAATGGTGACGCTGTACATATTTCCAGACCCATTTATTTCGGCAATGGCTGCATTCGCAATGGTTCCTGTTGTGGTCAGGGAAAAATCACTCGTATCCACACCACTGACTTCCTGTGAAAACATAACCTGAAAACGAATCACATTCGCAGCAGTTGGGCTTATGTCAGTCCGCAAAATATTAACGACAGTGGGAAAAGTTGGAGGAGGCAAAGGCGTATCTGTTACGGGAATCGGAGTGGGCGGAGAGCCATATGACGATTCAAAGGCGCCAATATCCGGAGCGCTCCCAGAAAAACTATCATTGATACCGGGAATAACTATGCCGCGGTCGATATTCGGACTCGTTGGCAAAAGGGAGAAATCTCCGCCGCCCGGGTTGGCAAGCCCTGGCAGGTCTTCGTGGCCATTGCACTCAAGTCCTGTGGCACGGCACAATTGGGCAGTCGTTGCATAATTCACGTTCTCCCATTTGAAGTGATAGGTTCCGCGGCTGGTATTCCAATTGTCATAATTCCAATCATGTCCGGTAGAGCCAACCTGCTGTTCTTCAATGGAGTAGCCGTTTCCCTGGAAAATATTATTCCGCAGCACGGAATTGTGCACCGTGCTTATCATCTCCATCAAACTTCGATTCGCTTTGTTTGTCCAGCTTGTGTTGTGATAAAAAAGCACCCATCCATCGGAGTTCTTGTCAAACTTAATGCTTCTTCCTGTAAAGTTTGTGAACGTGGATCGCATGACCCAGACAGGTCCCATGGTAACAGGCCCGAATGAGATACCAACCAACATCGAATCAATGGTGTTGTTCCGAAAGCGATGATTAACACTGGTGCCTTCAGGTTCAAGCGCGTCATCAGCGATATGATGGATGTTATTGTTATACACATCCACATCGAAGGCAACGCCGGGATTGTTCAACTCAGCCGATGAGCTCGTATAGATTCCATTAAAATAATTCCGAATGTGATTTCCCCGCACGATCGTGCCGATATGCCCCCTAAGGACAATGGCCGTGGCTTCCATGGCCGTCCCTTTGACAGCGTCCCACGGCCATTCGTTTAATGGCGGGTCATAAAATTCGTTATACTCAATGCGGGTATCGTTGCCGCGATCCTCTCCGCCCGTCCATGAGACAAAGACGCCATTTTGCAGATTATGAATTTTATTCTTGCGAACCACAATATGTGAGGCATTATTCAAACATGCGCCGCAGCCAAAGCCCGTGCCGTAAAATCGCATTTCAAAACCTTCGATCCATATCCAATCACGCCCATCCACATTGAATGCCCCGTTGAATTGAGGCACCTGAAAAGAATAATCAACCGGGTCCTGTTGGATGCGAATATAAAGCTTGCCAGTAGCTGGTTCATAAAACCAGCCTTCCTTCATTGGAACATCATTATGGCCGGCGCCTTCTATCAACTTATTCAAGCTGTCATATTGATAAAAACGCTGCTGGTCACGCGCCAGATATTTAATTCCCCAACCGGGCCGCATAAACCAGATATGATTTCTTGACTGGTTCGATTCCCAGGCGCTTGCAGGCGGGGATATGGAACCATCCAGAACAGCGCCGCTTCCCTCCGCCTTGACCTGAATCCAATTCCCATCAGCGCCCGAAGCTGGGAAAGTAACCGCTTCGCGATAAACTCCATCAGCAACCAATACCTGTGTGCCGGGGGTAGCGCGGTTGACTGCTTCCTGAATGGTCTTAAATGGGGCGAGAGCAGAACCATCTCCACCGGGCTGGGCGTCATCATCCACACGCAGTATAGTGGACGGCGCGAATTGCAATTCGTCAGGCTGGGTTACGAAAGAACCCATCACCTCATTAGCACCATCAACCACTTTGACTTCATAGGCTGTAGAAGGGAAAAGCCCAAACAGGCTTCCAACCAAACGGCCGTCATCTATCCGCATGAGGGCATGCCCTGTAAGCCAGGCGCTCTGACCGCTCTGGCGGTACATCAATTGAGCGGTTTTTGGCAGGTCAACGCCGCTGATGACAACACCCGCAGTTTCAATATTCGGGTACAGATTTATTTGGCTAAATGAAGAAGAGTCAACATTTGCGTTTGCCTGACCGGCTGGAAAAGATGTAATAGCCAGAATCAGGGCAAATAAGGTTGCACGGTAAAGCCAGGGAATGGCTTGAGGTTGGGATTTCATCGTACTTTTAATATAGCACGAAGATCGGGAATTTCAATTCCGAAAACATAACAAACAAAAGTCCCCGATATAAACTCGGGGACTTTTGTTTTCTTATCCGAATGCAGACGGAGCCTATCGACGATAAGAGACGTTCAAGTGATAATGAGAAGCTTTGAAATACTCCATCGCAAACTTTGCAGCATCTTCTGGGTCGTAAGGTGCACAGCTAAACACATCCAAATAAATGGCGCGGCTGGCATCTGCAAAGTGGGCTGAGATCAGCGAAGTCTCGATCAGTTGTGTCATACTGAATCCCTGCACACGCGGTTCGTCACCAAAGAAGACCACCTGCGTCTCTCCATAGCGGCGCATTTTGATGCGGTCGCACAGAATTCTTACAAAATCCTTGATCGCTTCTGCATTTTGCATAAGCGCGAGATCGCATTCGTACAAGTCAATTGCAGAGGATACGCCCCAATATTCGGTTATTTCTTCCGCGGCTATTTCACGTTCATTTTGCAAAGTGTTCATCCGTATAACTCTTTTCTGAAAAATTCGGGCAGGGCGAACGCCGCTTTGTGAATTTCAGGGTTGAGGTAATTATTTTTTCCAGACGGGTAGGGGGTTTTCAACCCGTTTTCCCAGGGCGTATCGGAAATGTACATGAATCCGATCCCGCCGCCGGGGTAGGTGGGGATGTTGGCGTAGTAGTACGCGGGATGTTTGACTTTCTCTTGCGCCGATTGATAGATCTGCTTGATCAACTCGGTATCGAAGAAAGGCTGTTCGCATTGTGTGGCAGCGGCTCCATTGGGGGTCAAAGCGCGCACCATGAGTTTGTAAAACTCATCAGAAAACAGTCGCTCCGCCATGCCGATGGGATCGGTTGTGTCTGAGATAATGACCTCGAATTGAGCGGGGTTTTCTTCGAGAAAACCAAAAGCGTCGCGTACAAGCAGCCTGGCACGAGGATCAGCCCATGGGTCGCCGAAAGAGGCGAAGTGTTCGCGTGAGAGGTCCACGACACGCTGATCCAACTCACAGACGACTGCTTCCTCCACGGAGGGATATCGCAATACTTGTTGAAGCGAACCGCCATCACCGCCACCAACGATCAGGACTCGTTTTGGCTTTCCAACGGCAAGCATCGGCACGTGCACGATCATTTCGTGATAGCCGATATTGTCACGCTCAGTCAATTGGATGATGCCATCGAGGATCATGGCTTTGCCGAAAAACTCAGTCTCAACGATCTGTAAATGTTGAAACTGAGTCTGTTCGTCCGCAAGAATCTTCTTGATTCGAATCCCCTTGCGGTAATATGGATGCAATTCTTCCGTAAACCAAATACTCATTCAAGTTCCTAGACTGCGATCGGGAGTCTTGTTTCAACCGATGCTTCACGGTCAAGTTTTCGCATCGAGAAATCATCTGCTCCAAAC
>JAEURE010000232.1 GCA_016789485.1 Anaerolineales bacterium
GCTGAAACCAGCACAGCGTCAAAACCGAATGCGCGAAGTTCATCCAAAGTCAGGTCGCCATTGGTTCCGATGGAAACATTTCCATAATAGTCAATGTTTGCAAGGTCGAGCGTCTGGCGGAACTGCTTGCGCAGGCCTTCCTTCATCGAATGCTTTTCAGGATAAATGCCGTACTCAGCAAGTCCGCCGGGTTTGATGTCACGGTTAAAAATTGCCACGCGCACGCCCTGATTTGCAAGTTCGCGCGCGCCAAACAGTCCCGCGGGACCGGCACCGATCACTGCCACATAATAATTTGAGTTACTCATAAGCCTCCATAAATCAGACAAAAACTGTGCGATTATATTTTGAAATCACGCAATCAGCAAGCCGTTTAATCAAACCCTAATCGCGCTTTTATAATAATTCCATATGTTACAAGTCGCCTGGCGGTTGAAAAAGTTACCCGTCGGCGTATTAGTCCTTTGTGAGAGATTGACGGGAATCAAACTCAATGGCTGGTTGTATCTGTGCTAATATTGACCATAAGCCATCATTGACCGGCATTTTTTCCTACAGGAGGCACCATGAACACTGATCCCAATGATCCCGGTAAAAAAATGCGCAAGCTTTTGGGGAACTCAAATCCTCTGACACGTCTGCCTAAAAAAAATGGGAATGACAATTCCTTTATAAAGGAAAATGACAGGGCGGATGCGCCCCAGGAGCAGCAATCTGCAATTCCAGCCGACCCGCCTCCCAAAAATAAACCCGCCTCTGCAACCAAGCAGAAAGCTGATTCTGGTTCGAGAGGCAGTAATTTCATCTTTGGGCCTCCTTTATGGAACGTGGCGAGCATCCTTTCTCTTACCATCAATGTGATTCTCATTATTGTGCTGCTCATATTAGCAATGAGTATAAACAGCCTCGGATTAAGCATCTCATCTTTATTGAACATGGGCACGGACTTGTTGGGCGGCTTGTACGGAAATTTTGAAAAGATGGACCGCGCTCACATCACAACCAATATTGACGTGGCAACAACCATCCCTGTGAAATTCGATCTGCAGCTCAACCAACAGACCAATGTTGTCCTTAGCCAGGATGTGACCATTACCAATGCGCTCGTCACCGTCAATACCGGCGGGTTGAATATTTCACGTGCCAATACTACTATTGTTCTGCCTTCGGGCACTACTTTGCCCGTTTTTCTTAACCTGACTGTCCCTGTGGATACTACAGTCCCCGTCTCCCTCAACGTGCCTGTCGATATTCCGCTTGACCAGACCCAGCTCCACGAACCCTTCACCGGTTTGCAGGAAGTTGTAAGACCCTTTTATTGTATGATTAATGCCAATGCAGTTAACTTAAATGGAGAACCGATCTGTAAATAATGGTATTTTTTGGAGATACATGGCAAAACCCATAATGCAAGTTACCTTGAAAAACGGCATGCAGGTCATGCTCAAAGAGATCCATACGGCACCTATCATTTCCTCCTGGATTTGGTACCGCGTCGGCTCGCGGGATGAGCCCACCGGCAAGACTGGCATCTCTCATTGGACGGAGCATATGCAATTTAAGGGAACGAAAAAGTTTCCCGCGAATATGCTCGATAAAGCTATTTCTCGCGAAGGCGGACGTTGGAATGCATCTACCTCGCATGACTCAACCCGCTATTTTGAGACCATGCCCGCTGATAAGATCGATCTTGCCTTGCGCCTCGAAGCAGACCGCATGACCAATAGCATTTTCGACCCGAAAGAGGTTGACTCTGAGCGTACGGTCATCATCTCTGAGCGGGAGGGAAGCGAGAACGAGCCCATGTTCAGGTTAAGCGAAGCGATGCAAAACTATGCTTTTCGCGTCCACCCATATCACCATGAGATTATCGGCGACATGGCGGACCTGAAAACCATCACCCGTGACGATCTATACAATCATTACCGCACATATTATGTGCCGAACAATGCAGTACTTGCCGTTGCAGGTGATTTTGAAACAAGGCTCATGTTGAAGCGCATCAAGGAATTATTCGAGCGCATTCCCAAAGGACCAACACCCACGCGGCTTGCCCGCCCAGAGCCGGAGCAAAAAGGGGAACTCCGTTTTTCAGTGGAGGGTCCCGGCGAAACGACTTTTATTCAAATTGCCTATCACTTTCCCAACGCCACCGACCCGGATTACTTCCCTCTGCAGGTATTGGACAGTTTGCTCAATGGCGCAAATGGTCTCTCCTATAAAACTTCCCGCCTCTATCGTGCGCTCGTTGATAAAGGCTATGCCGTGGACGCCTCTGGTTGGTCGGAAGCCTCAATAGATCCGTATCTATATCGAATTACCATAACACTCCATCCCAACCGTAAGCCCGAAGAAGCGATCGCCGTGTTGGATTCTGAAATTAAAAAATTGCAGGATGAATTGGTGAAGAGCGATGAAATCAAACGTGCGGTCAAACAGGCACGGGCTGTCTTCGCCTATGGTAGCGAGAACATCACCCATCAAGCTTTCTGGATGGGCTACACAGCCATGTTCTCCACTTATGATTGGTTTACAACCTATTTGAACAAACTTGCCAAAGTTACTCCCAAGGATGTGCAGCGCGTGGCACGTAAATACTTCCAGCCTGGTAATCGCGTCATCGGTACATATATCCCAAAAGGCAAGGGTGGTTAATATGGCAAAGTCTTTTACAAAACCATCCCTGCCCGGCCCAAAGGATATTTACAAAACGGTCCTTTCAAATGGCATCACTGTTCTTGCACGTTCCAATTTCAACAGTCCATCCGTCAGTATGGGCGGCTATCTTCCTGCAGGGGCGATCTTTGAGAGTGACGAGAAATTAGGTCTTGCTGATTTTGTCGCGTCCTCTCTAATGCGCGGTACGAAAATGCGCAGTTTTGACACGATCTACAACGAACTCGAATCTGTAGGCGCTAGCTTGGGATTTGACTCAGGTGTGCACAATACAAGTTTTGGCGGGCGCTCTCTTGTGGAAGATTTGCCGCTTTTGCTCAAGCTGCTTTCCGAGTCGTTGCAATATCCTGCCTTTCCAAAAGATGAAATCGAAAGGCTGCGGGCTCAATTTCTGACTGGCCTCGCCATGCGCGCGCAGGACACTTCCGATATGGCGGATATGGCTATGGACCAAATGTTGTTTGATGGACATCCATACAGCAGACCCAGTGATGGATTTCCTGAGACCATCCAGTCCATTACGCGGAAGGATATGCAGAAATTTCATCGCCTCCATTTTGGACCGAGGGGCATGGTCATTGCAATTGTGGGATCCATCCACCCGAAGAAAGCGGTTGAAGTGGTGGAAAAGTTCCTTGGCGGCTGGCAGGTTCCAGGTCAGGTGGAGGCGGCAGTTCTTCCTCCGCACAAGCCTGTCAGGAAACCCATGAGACGTCACCACACGATTGCTGGAAAATCCCAAACGGATCTGCTCATCGGCTCGGTGGGTCCAAGCCGCAAGGCCCCAGAATATTTATCTGCGTCTCTGGGGAATTCGGCGCTTGGGCAGTTTGGGATGATGGGACGGATTGGCGATGTGGTGCGTGAAAAATCGGGGCTGGCTTATTATGCATATTCGGCGTTGGATTCAGGAATAGGTCCGGGCAGGTGGGATGTGGCTGCCGGCGTTAATCCAGCGAATGTGAAGAAGGCAGTTGATTTGATCGAGAAGGAACTGCGCCGTTTTGTCAAAAGCGGCGTGACGAAGGAAGAGCTTACTGACAGCCAGGAAAATTACATTGGCCGTTTGCCGCTTTCTTTGGAATCAAATAATGGAATTGTGAGCGCTTTGTTGAATATCCACCGCTATGACCTTGGCATGGATTATTATCAGCGTTATGCAAATATGGTGCGAGCCGTCACACGTGAGGATGTGCTTGAAACGGCTCGCAAATATATTGACCCCGACCGTTTGGTCATTTCAACGGCGGGGCCTTAGTGTCTTCCATGAATTTAGCCAGCGGTGTTGATCTGATCGATATCGTCCGCATCCGTGAGGCTGTGGATCGTCATGGCGAGCGTTTCCTCGCCCGTGTTTATACAGAAGCAGAACAGCGGGATTGCAATGGGCGTATCTCTTCGCTTGCTGTGAGATTCGCTGCAAAAGAAGCAGCCGCGAAAGCTCTGGGTTGTGGTATCGGTGATGTCAGTTGGCTGGATATTGAGATCCGGTCGGATGAGAAGAAGGCGCCTTATTTGATCTTGCATGGGGAAGCAGAGAGGCAGGCAAAGCAGCTGGGATTGTTGAATTGGTCAGTCAGTTTGAGTCATACGGAAACCCATGCAATCGCATTTGTTGTAGCGATTGGAGAATAAGGATTATCGATCGGTAGCGGGAATTAATATCTGAGAATTTATGAAAACACCAATAAACTTCATGCTGTTTATCTCATTATTTGTTTTCGTGACGATCTCCGGTTGTGAGCAAGATAGAACTAAAACTATTCCATCTCAACCTCTGATAACATCTACTAATTCCGTTGTCCCAACACAAACAAAGGCGTTAACCTCAGCGCCATCGGTGACGCCAGTTCCTACTTTATCATCTGATGATGCTCGTATGAGATTATTAGAATTGTTGGAAACAAATGGTAATTGTAAATTGCCCTGTCTATGGGGTATTGCGCCTATGA
>JAEURE010000233.1 GCA_016789485.1 Anaerolineales bacterium
TCTTCGCAAGTGACATTTGAATGCGGAGATTCCTGGAATACCACGCTCTGTGGAGGCATGGTATGGCAAACCCCGCCGCAAAACTGATTTGAGTTGGTGTATTCCCATGTGTGTATCCCGCCGAACGCAATTGCCGCTGCCGCCACAATCAATGTGATATATGGGAGCAACAGGATCCAGCGCGGTGAATCAGGCGCGGGAAAAAAGAACTTTCCTAACCGTTCTCGTAATTTCATTTTGCCCTCCGAAGGTGAAATTGAAACTTTTAGGATGTGGATTATTTAAAGATGAGGCAGGAAACGCTGAAAATATCAGGTATTCCTGCCTCATCAAACCTACGGGGTTGTACCTGGATCTTGTGGCGCTGTCTCAGTAATGGGTGGAATGGTGGTAAGGGCGGTTTCTTCAGCGTTGATAAAGCCGAAGATTCCAGCGAGCATGCCGATGGTCAGCACGGCAGCGATGGGGTAGTAAATCATCTGGCGTTTGCGAATGGTCGCAGCATCGGGTCTTCGGTCTGCAATGCCTGCTTTGATATCCGCAAGTTCGAGGGGATGTTCGTGAAGCATATCCTCTTCGGTCATTTTGCCATTGAACATGGCTTTGTTGAAGCGTTTGATATGGACGCCATACATATGCCAAATGATGATGGCAAGCACTGCCAGCACAGCTTCGCCGCCATGGGCAGCTTTCGCGGCAGGGACAAATTCACCGGGTAGATATTGGGTGGCAGTGATTGGGTTCCACATGAGAAAGCCGGTAAATCCCATCACAGCCGCGCCCCAAACGAAAGCCCAGTATTCCATTTTTTCTTCAAAAGTATAGCGTCCCATCTGCGGATACGTCTTGGCGAAACCCAGGTTATATAACAAGGCTTGAATGCCGTCTTTCGCGTCCTGCAATGTGGGCAGCATGGACATTTGATCTCGAAGAACGAAAACGCTGTACCCCATCACAAGGATGTGCCACGCAGTACCGAACATCATCACAATGGCAGCAATATGGTGAATGTTGCGCAAAGTTTCGATTCCGCCAAGTGCCTGGAGAATGGCAAGTGATATGGGTGATTGGGAAAATTTTTGCGGGATTCCCGTGAGGCCCAACGTTGTAAAGGAAAGCATCATTACCCAATGCTCGATGCGGCGCGCAAGGGGAAAGCGCAGATAGGCTTGAGTTACTTTGTTCATGCGTGTTTCGTTCCTTTCATGCGGTTGACGATGCGTCTGTAAATATCTGTGAGGACAAAGAAGGTCATGCCGCCAAGCACCGCGGGAATGAAAAATTTATAGAAGAGGTTGACGTAATACACAATTGGATAATGTTCAGGGCTGGGCGGGTAATGTCCCATCCAGGCTGCAGGGAAGTTGGCAGTAGCGTCCGGATGACAGCGCTGGCATTTGATGAGCAGGTTCTCCTGCATGGCAATACCCGTTTCAGCATTGTCCACTTTCGCAATGTCATGCACACCATGGCAATCGGAACATACAGCCTTGTTGGTTTCCTGTCCGGGGAATTGCTGCTCAAAGAGAGTTACGGTTGTGCCATGGAAATCAGCCACGTAGGTTTCTGTAACCTCGGTGGAAAGACCGTATTTATCCATGATTGCCGCGTTATCATGACAATCTGCACAAAGGGCAGGCGTGTTATTGCGGAAGGAAGCAGTCGTAGGATCGTCAATATTATGTACCCCATGACAATCCGTACAGGTGGGCACATCCGTGTTGCCATCTGCTAATGCTGCGCCGTGCACGCTATTCTTATACTTGTCATAGATATCCGTGTGGCAGGCGGCGCAGGTGGCTGGAACATCTCTGCGGGCAGCAATGGTCAACTGGCCGCTTTCCTGACCAATCAGGCGGGCTTGTGTATGCGGGTTGTGACAGTCGGCGCAGATGGGAGCATTTTCATTTCCAGCATCAAATGCAGTTTGATGCACGCTGTCCCGTATTTTTTCGTACTTGTCTTCGTGACATTCCTTGCAGGTATCTGCAAGCGCCAGTGAGAATGCGCGGATACTTTTTGCCTTTACACTTGGATGTGGATAACCCCTGATATCAGTATGGCAATCGACACAGGCGATTCCTTCTGCGCTGTGAACTGACAGCCCAAATTGAGTTGGGTTAATCGTAACTGGCAGGGATTCGCTGCCTAGTGATTTGCTGATCCCTTCTTCCTGATGGCAGGCGAGACAAAAGTCATTGGATGGTTTGTCTTCCTGATAAGTGGGTGCTGCCTGGGCAGGCGAGGGAAATACTGCCAGAGCGAAGGTCAAAAGCCCGAGACCGAGAAACAAGATGAAGGTCCAAATGCGGGGCGGGCGATGTTGTATCCTTTGGTGCATACCAGTCTCCTTAGTATTAAAAGTAATTTCCCTATTATAGTCCGAAAAATATCATGGGGCGAATGCCCCATTGTAAAAGGGGCTAGATATGACAAACAGTGATTAATATCACTGTTTTGGCGTGATTATTGCTTGTGATCTATGATGTGCGGATTTGTGAATAAAAAAGATGACGGATGTATTGCATCCGTCATCTTCATAAAGCTCAAATAAATCGATCTACTGAGCAGGAGCAGGTACTTCGGGGCGAGTGTACGTGCTTACGTCACCACCCAAATCCTCAATTGAGTCAATCAGAAATTGCATGACGTATTTCGGATTGTGAACGAATGCGCCCGGATCTTTCTGGGAGTATTGGTAATTGAAGGCGGCCTTAACCAAGCGGGGTGTCCAGGTGGCGTATTGCTTGCCATCGGCACCGAAGAAGTACGGATAGGCGTGTCCATCGTAGGTAATGGCTCCACCATTCGCTTCAGCATAGGTCTGCATCTGGGCAAAGAGAGCCTCAGACAGGGTCTGGATTTCACCTGCGATGCCTTCGGTCACGTCGCCATCGCCATCATAGTCCACATCGCTTTTTCGAATGGTTGTGGGATCAGTGGTGTCGTGGCAGGTATCGCAAGATTCGACTTTGGGTTCAAGCGCATGGACATCATGACAGTCTGCGCACTTGTTCAACTTGCCGTCTTTACTCGCGTGCATGTTCTGGCCAACGTATTCCTTGCCTTCGTACTGATAAGCGCCCTGAACATCACCACCGAAGAGTGTTGCGCCTGCGGCGAAGTAATGGATGTTCTTGAAGCGGATACCAGCATCGACGGTATCAACATCTTTGCCTTTGAGGGCGGCATTCATGCTGGATGTGGACTCGCGTCCCATGTGGCAGGAGATACACAGGTTGCCATCATCGGCTACAAATTTTCCATCGGCATCTTTACCACCAAGGCTGACCGTTCTTCCACTGGGGAAGACAACAGATGCAACCGAATAGCGGCTGGGCCAATTGTCTTCGTCATGGCAGGTGGAGCACATAAAGCCATTGCTGGAAGGCATTGATTGAACACCAGTGGTGGAGGTTGTGCCATTGGATGTCACAACGGTTGTGCCGCCATCCTTAAGGAAGATGGGCAAACCTTGGGCAGTGTGGCATTTTACACAGCCAAAAGGCACTGTGTAGCTGGGATTGCCTTCTGCATCGTAATCCCAATCACGGAAGGGCATGGTGTCGCCAGCGAAGTGGCCTGCATCAGTGCGGGCAAGTGTGCTGGTATCGCCACCAAGGTCGGCAACTGAATCGAAGAGCAATTGGACGATGTACTTGTTGCCATGGGCAAACGCACCGGGATCCTTGAGGGAGACCTGGTAGTTGTAGGCAGCTTTGAGCAATCGGGCGGTCCAAGTGCTATAGCCAACTGCGCCATTATCACCCTGATCGGCAGCGCCATCGCCATCGGCGTCAGCAAACCAATAGGGGTAGGCAGCGGCATCGTATACGATGCCTGTACCGGCTTTGTCGGCGGCATACTTCTGGATCTCAGCCATCAAGGTTGCTTGCAGGCCTTCGATTTCGTAGTACATGCCTTCTTCTACATTGCCATCACCATCATAGTCAGGATTGGAGGAGACCATGCGGATATTCTTGAGGTCTTCCACGGTGGCAACATTTTCATGGCAAAGCGCGCACTGCTCAACTTTAACTTCGAGAGTGTGCGGATTGTGACAGCCTGTGCAGGAATCATAACCTTCAACATGGGTGTTCTTGGAGTCGTAGGCCATGCCTTCATATTGATATCCACCTTGCACCATTCCACCATAAAGTGTTGCGGCGGCGGCATAGTAGTGAACATTGCGGAAGCCAAAGCGGACATCATTACCCTGGTCATCCTTGATCGGAGCAACGACTGCGTCCATATCGGTAACGGCGAATTTTTCAATCTGCGCGTCTACACTGACTTTAGACTCACGTCCCTGATGACATTCCATACATCGGACATCGTCACCAGCGGTAATTTCGATACCGGAGGGGAACATGACTGTTGTCTTGGAAATGGTACCGGCATTGTGGCAGGCTGCGCACTGCACGCCTTGGGCGTGATCAGCAGGAACTGCTGCATCTACTTTTCCGGCTTCAGAACCATCTTCACCAAGGAAGTCACGGTAACCATCACTGGTATGGCACTTGGCGCAGGAAGTGGGCACTTCCGCAGGATCTTCGCCATCCCAATGGCGGAAAGGTTCGCTGGCCACGTCAGCGTGACCGG
>JAEURE010000234.1 GCA_016789485.1 Anaerolineales bacterium
TGGGTGTTTCACGCATTATTCCGGTTTATTATGATCTTGGGTCTGCCAGGGCGGGTTTGTCCAGTTAATAAATTGTCAAAACCGAAGCGATTGCAGGCAGAATTATTCCCCCAGTCCCAAAAACCATAACCTGTTGTTAACAATATTTCCCGTTGACCTTAATATAATTGCATATTCTCTTACACAGGTGAAAAATTATGGAAATTCATTATCGTGAACTGGACAATGGCATAGTGTTGATCAAGCTCAACGGAAAACTGGACATTATCGGCACGGGTGCGATCGAGCCCAAATTTGCAGGATATTGCTCAGGGGATGGTGTTCGCGTAATTGTAGATTTATCTGATGTGGATTTTCTTGCATCCATTGGCATTCGGCTGCTCGTGACGACTGCCAAGTCAGTTGCCAGCCGCGGTGGGAAGATGACACTGCTTAATCCGAATCCTGATGTGCATGGCGTACTGGAAGTGACGGGCGTTCCAGCCATCATCCCGATCTATTCTCAATTGGAATCTGCTGAAACAGTTTTGCTCGCTTCGTAAACAAGACGTTGGTCATAAATATAAAAACGATCCTGTTGATATCATCAGGACCGTTTTTGCCGCTATTTGGCAGGCTTGCTTTTCGCTTCATGCTCCGCCCAGAGTTTGGCAATTTCTTCTCTTGCTTTCTGACGGGTGTATCCGTACTTGACCTGCAGCATGGTAGTGAATTTGTCAAACTTCACCTCCGCCTTGTCGACTTTGAGCAGGTCGTATTCAACCATCAGACTCCACTTGGCATTGATCTGCCCGCGGATCTGACTCCACTTTTCCTCGAATATCGCTTTATTCATCATGTCGTTCTCCTTGGTAATGCCGTTCAGGTGATTTGACCTGTGATTGTTTTTTGCAGTTGTCTATTTCCCCGCAGACAGGCAAAGCAAAATTTGAATATGAAATCATTGTACTACGGATGGTTCAAATAAATCAAAATCGGAACAAAATTGTTCCGATTTTGATTTATTGTTACTTTGCCGCAGGGCGCTTGCCTTTTTTGAGGATCGTGCCAGGGGCGCTGTTTTTGCGGGCTTCCTGTTTTACTCTGCGATTGTGCTTGGCTACGCCTTTGGATGGGCGCTTGGTTTTGACTTTGGTGGGTAATGCGTTCATTTGACTTTCTCCTTTTATAAATCGCTGATTCGGACTTAAATAGCCAGATACACCTCATGCAAGGCGGCGGCTGTTCGATGTTCCGATGATATGAGGTTTTCGTTGGGCTGCTTACAAGCATGCTCCATCCCCCGCGTATAGGCAATTTACCATCTGTTGACCTGATTTCATTGTACTACGGAGTGAGGGGTTTGCTTTGGGCAAGTAAAAACTGCTCCGACTGGATTGTTCCAGGGTCATTACAACTAACTAAATTGTATATTATTTCACTATCGAGTTCGATTACAATCTCAAAATCGCGTAAGTTGCTTTTGTACACAAATATTATTCAGAACCATTTATGGAGTTGGGATGGACAATTATCTTCAACAAGGCATTGCGGCGGCAAAGGCTGGTGATAAACCTCGCGCCTTTGACCTGTTGACCCAGGCTTCGGAAATTCCAGCAACCTCAGAGCAGGCTTGGTTGTGGCTCTCCAGTGTTGTGAATGACGACTCTGAACGTTTGTTTTGTCTCAATAATGTACTACGCATTAATCCTGTAAATACGGCGGCCCAACACGGAGCCGAGATGTTGAAGCAGAAGGGGATATTTCCAGCCATGCCCGTTTACCCAGAATCTCCAAAGAAGGCTCCGCCTCAAGGCTTTAATCCCGGGCTTGTTTCACAACCTTCATCCTCTTCCTTGAACTATGAGACGTCCTCACAAACTCAAATTTCATCTGTCCCGGTGATATCCCCCACACCATCACAGCAGCCCGGTTATGAAACGGATTGGAAGAGACAGGAGATTGCGGGGTATTTTCAGTATGCCATGATGGAACTCGCGAGCAAGAAGTCTTACAAAACAGTTGAAAAATCATTGGTGAATCGGGGAGCCTCCCCGGAAATTGCGAAGGCCGTAGTAAAAGAGGCAGACGACGCCGTGTGCAAGGCGCGTCGTGCGCAATACAAAAAACGTATGACGCGCGGCTTCCTGTGGACGGTTGCAGGCATTATCATCACCTGTGGAACTTATGTATTTGCAGACAGCCTGGGTGGCAGGTTTTACTTATTCTACGGCGCGATTATCGTTGGGTTTATCGATCTTGTTATCGGCCTGATTGGCTGGCTCGCGAATTGGTGAACCAAGCGGATTTTAAAATGTGTTTCCTTTGAATTGCATTATGAAGACGGGTTACGGATTATTAGCCGTATCCGGGCATGTCTTTTTATGCAGAAATGTTATACATTCCTCGTCTGTTAATGAGCGGGTGATTCTGGATCGGGCCAGGGAGAGCACATCTTCAAAATGAGTATAGTACAAACGAAATACTCCGGCCTCGCTCCCTGTGGCGAGCAGATTGCCATCGCGGCTGAAGGCAACACTTAAGATCGGGTCTGATGGTGAAAGTAATGTGGTAATTAATTCGCCCGTGTTTGTATTCCAAATCTTTGCCGAACGATCGACACTGGCGGTGGCGATCAAGGTTCCGTCCGGGCTAAAGGCGACATCGTTTATTCCTTGGGAATGTCCTCCTATCAGGAGGAAGGGGGATACACCCACCCCGGTTGCGGCATCCCAGATGAAAGCTTCTGTATCATAACTGCCTGTGACAATTCGTTTTCCATCCGGGCTGAAAGCCAGACTCTTTACCCAATCCGAATGCCCAAATAGGATAGACTTTTGCTCCCAGGTTGCAGCATCCCAGATGACAACTTGATTGGAGTCGCTGGCTGCGGCCAATATCGTACCATCCGGGCTGAAAGCAACTTCAGTAATGAAATATTGATCGTATGACTGTAAGACGGCTCTTTCTTCGCCGGTAGCTGCATCCCAGACGAGGATGATGTCATTCTCCAAACCGCCAACTGCCAGTTTGCCGTCCGGGCTGAATGTGACTGCCATAACGTTTTGAGAATTGCCGGACAAGGTTCTGATCTTGGCACCGGTTTCTGCGTCCCAAATGATGGCTGTACCGTCATAACCGCCAGTGATCACTTTTTTCCCATCCGCGCTAATGGCAACATCCCTGATCTGATTTTTATGGCCGATCAATTCAATGGGCGGCTCGCCCGTCAGTGACCAGATAAAAGCCGTTCCATCCCAACTGCCGGTGACATAATGCTCATTGTCCGGGCTGAATTCCATGCCGTCGATTCGCGCGGAATGAGGTTGAAAGCCCATTACTTCAAACCCATTTGCAGGGTTTGCATCCCAGACCTTTAACTGTCCATCCCAATTCCCTGTGACAATATATGTTCCATTCGGGCTGAATGCCAATGCCGTAATATCGCTGCTGTCATTCAAGGTGAATTTGGGTTGATCTGTGTATGCATCCAGAATGATTGCCGTATTATCCCGGCTTGCGCTTGCCACCAAGCTTCCGTCCGGGCTGAATGATATTGTGGAAACAATGTCGGTATGATCTTGATTTCTCGATACGGCTTCTCCCGAGGACAGATCCCAAATAACAGATTGGAGGCAATTGTCAGCAGTAGCGATCAGCCCTCCGTTAGGATTGAACGCTACATCCAGAATGCTGCATCCCTCGCTAAAAGTTGAAAGCCGCGTGCCGTCCGTGGCATCCCAAAGAATAACTCCATCGCTACCGCTGCTCGCGATGAGATTCCCATCTGTGCTGAAGGCAATGCTATTAATGGTTGTTGCGGTGTGCCCAATGAGGTCAAATTTTAATTGACCTGTATCTGCATCCCAGATTTTGGCAGTGCCGTCTGAACTGGCAGTGGCAACCCATTGACCATCCAGGCTGAATTTGACTTTATTGATTCCATCTGTATGCCCACTTAAGGTTAAGAGTTTATTTCCGCTTTCAACATCCCAAATGATCGCAGTATTTTCGTAGTTACCAGTCGCAAGGCGAGTTCCATCCGGGCTAAAGGCCAGGCTCGTTACAGATATTGCAAACCCTGATAGTGTGAGTTGAGGTTGGCCAGCAAAGAACCCGGCATCCTGTTTGGAGATGTCCCATATTTTTACTGTTCGATCCAGGCTGGAGGTTGCCAGGAAGCGACCGTCCGGGCTGAATGCAATATCCAAAACTGAAAATGAATCGCCGTCCAACGAAAATCGGACGCGAGACATCTGCACTGCCCGGCGCAGGGCATATTCACTTTCAGGCGGAATGGGCTGATCGGTAGTTTGGATAATATCAACTGACTGTAATGCGAGGAGGAGGCTGCGCTCGGGATCCACCTCAAGGTTGTTCAGAGACGCTGCGGCTAATTCTCGTGCGGATGCTAGCTTTGCATTCAACACTGCGGCCTGCCATTGGAAGATCGCTACAACACCCAGCACAATGGAGATTGCTAAAGCCGTTGTCACACCGATCAAGGTCAGGCGTTGACGGTGGGTGGCGTCCTTGCGGCTGGCAAGAATATATTCCTTTTGCAAATTGGTCGGTTCGGGACTCTTCCCAGTGGACTGGGATAAAAACAATTCGGCTTC
>JAEURE010000235.1 GCA_016789485.1 Anaerolineales bacterium
GATGCGTGTCACATCCTCTGCCTTGACCTGGATATATTTCTTTTCCGCATCTTCCTCGTTTTGAACTGGTTCGCCATATTTGGAAAGGTCGTGGCTATTGGCTTCTGCCAGCAAAACCCCGATCAACTTGAACGGCGCGATCTTCTTGGAAAGATCGGTGATGCCGCCATCATATTTAAGCTGACCGTGATGAATGATGATGATACGTTCACAAAGCGCGGTCACATCCGCCATATAGTGGCTGGTGAGCAAAACGGTCGCGCCAGTGCGCTTGTTATACTCGCGTAAAAATTCGCGGATGCGTACCTGTCCCGTAATGTCAAGACCGATTGTAGGCTCATCCAGGAACAAAACTTTGGGACGGTGCAGCAAGCCTGCGGCAATTTCGCACTTCATCCTTTCACCGAGTGAAAGATTGCGGACAGGCTTCTTCATCAAAGGTTCTAGTTCGAGGAGTTCATCCAACTCCTTGTAGGTCTTTTTATATTCATCATCAGGGATTCGATAAATGGCCTGATTCAATAAAAACGAATCCGCCGCGGGGATGTCCCATGAAAGGCGGTTGCGTTGACCCATTACCAGCGTCATCGAACGCAGATATTCGGGCTTGAGTTCCCAGGGTGTGAAGCCAAGCACATCCGCCTTGCCATTCGTGGGATGCAACAAGCCGGAAAGCATTTTGAGCGTGGTAGTTTTTCCTGCGCCGTTCGGGCCAAGGAAGCCGACAATCTCTCCCTGCTCGATCTTAAAATCCACCTGTTGGACTGCTTTCACATCTTTATATTTACGATTAAAAAAACCACGGACTGCCGCGCCGAACCCGCCTTCGCGCTCAGGCACTTGATAGGTCTTGCTAAGTTGCTGGACTGAAATAGTTGGGGACATAAAATCTCTCCTCGAAGGGAAGGATTTTATCATTAATAGAACAAATTTGCTAGAGCTTAAAATGCCGATACGCGATACCAAACCTCCAGGTTCACATGGATGGTTTTCGAATGCTGAATATCCATGCCCAAGCTCGGTTCAGGCGCAGGCATGGGCGCGCGCGCTTTCACCATCGCCTGCGCCTGGAACATGACGGGCATTTCTTCATCGAACGTATTTTCAATAAAGTCATACACACCCAGCAGCTTCACACCCAATGACGACGTAACTTTCTGCGCTTTTATTTTTGCCTTTTCCAGCGCGGCATTCAACCCGCGTTCGCGGGCTTCCTCTTCATTGTATTTCCATTCAACGCGCTCAAGCGCCGCATTCTTTTGTGAGGCGATGATATCCAATATTTCTGCAAATCGATTCAAGTCTTCAAAACGGATCTTGAGGCGATAGACCGCGCTGGATGACTTGAGCAGCGCGCTGCTGGCCGTTTCAATGTGGACTCCCTGCAAAGAAACCGCTTCGCTCTTAAGCCCAAAACTGGCCAACGCCTCAACAAGCTGACTCACCTCTTTGGCTTTTTTCATCGCCTCGTTCCCACTGACGATGGATGCGCCTTTGACCGTCACATGCAAATCAGCATGCGTAGCAAAGATTTCCTCTTTGTGAGAGGCAGAGATTTTGATGGTATCGGGTTTGTGTTCCATTATTTTTTCCTTTTTATTTTCGCAAGCCAACGCAAAGCCAGCCAATGATGGGAATCAGGTCTCGCCCACGGATGATGCTCCCGAACGCGGGCAAGTGCATCTTCGGCGCTCAATCCTTCCAGCAGGATCAGCGCTGCAGAACAAATTGTCGTTGAACGATTCATCCCTGCCGAACAATGAACGAGGACTCGTTTATTCTGCTTCAATCGCTCGACCACCCAATTCGCCTCTTCACGGAGTTGGTTAACGGTCATTCCCTGCGAGCCTTCTCCATGCTGAACAGCACGGTCATTGGGATGAATCATCTCCCCGTTCTTCACCCAGCGACTCGACTCTTCGCTAACATTAAGCACCGCATCGACATCCGGGCGATGTTCAGACTGAATATTTATTCCGCCAATGAACAATCGGCGTTGAAGGGTTTTGCTTTTTAAGGTAATCGAAATCGGGTCGCCTCCAAAACGGCGATATAAACCTTTCGGCTCAGGAGCGAGACCGTCTGGCATAGGAGGAGGAGATGACCAGTCACGTTCGATGGTAAAAGCCTTCCCACTTTCAGCCAGTATTTTTGCCTTTACACCTCTGGCATGGAACTGCATATCTGAATCGGCGGGAGCGCGCAAACCGAACATATAAAACACATCCCTTGTATTTCTCTGACGCCATGAAAGCATATAGGCAATTGTCCGCGAAGGGTCATCCATGCTGTAATCTTCGAGTGAAGTAAAAAAATTATCTCGCTTTAGTTCTGAAACGCCAGAAAATGTCAATTTCAGTGGAATGTATTTTGCCTGAACGCGTTCATAAATCTTCCGATCTTGCTCAAATAGTTTGGAGGACAAAGGTTGAAATCCCTGCACGTCCAAAACAATACTTGAGTCGCTTTCGTAGTACGAATCCAACCGCCCGCCCTCTACAAGAGATGTAAATGAATGTTGAACGATGTAGGGTTTTTGGGAAGGTTTCATAAGCATCCTTCGGGTTTATTACTCAGGTTACCGCCAGTTTTTGCCGCGGATACTTCTCGAATTTTTTCTCTTCTATCACGCGGCGGATTCTGTCGAAACCTTCCCAGACATCTGCAAAAGAGAGATAGAGCGGCGCAAAGCCAAGGCGCAGGTTATCGGGCGCGCGGAAGTCGGGGATGACGTTCATCTCTTCGATGAGGGCGCGATTGATGCGGTAGCCTTCGGGATGGCGGATGGAGATATGCGAGCCGCGAGTGGCAGAGTCAATTGGAGAGCCGAGTGAAAAACCAAAGGGGACGAGCCAGGACTCGGTTAAGAAAGAAGCGAAGTCTGTCATCAAGATGGACTTGGAGCGGAGCGAGTCTATACCTGCTTGCAGCATCGGTTCGAGGGCGGCTTCCATCGTGAGTAAAGAAATCATCGGTTGTGTGCCGACTAAAAATCTTTGTGCACCGGGGGCGGGGATGTAATCCAGGTCGAAGTCGAAGGGATTTTTTTGACCCCACCAACCCCAGATGGGCGAGGAAAGTTTTTCTTGAATTGCTTTGTTGACGTATAAAAAGCCTGGCGCACCGGGGCCGCCGTTGAGATATTTATAGGTGCAGCCAATGGCGAAGTCTGCGTTGCAATCGTCAAGGTGGACGGGGACGGAGCCGACCGAGTGAGACAAATCCCAGAGGACGAGTGCGCCTTTTTTGTGGGCGAGGTCGGTGATGCGTTGCATTTCGTACATGTAACCACTTTTGAACACGACATGAGAAAGCGTGACAAGCGCAGTGTTTTCATTGATGGCGGCTTCGAGTGCGGCGAGATCGGGCGTGATGTCGTTGTCGCTGGCACCGATGCGAATAATTTCGTGGCGATTGCCGAGCGTTTGGTTGATGCCCTGAAGAATATAAAGGTCAGATGGAAAGTTGAAAGTATCTGTGATGATGCGGGTTTTATTGGGTTGCAGTGTGAGTGCAGAGGTGGCGAGTTTGAAGAGGTTGACCGAGACCGTATCTCCGACCAGGGTCTGCCCCTTTGCCGCGCCGATGAGCGAACCGATCTTATCCCCCACACGTGAGGGAGCATCCCACCAGCCTTTGTTCCATCCGCGGATTAAATCTTTGCCCCATTGCTCGTCAACAATTTGGCGGGATCTTTCCTGCGCGGTTTTTGGCATCATGCCAAGCGAGTTGCCATCAAAGTAAATGAGGTTTGGATCGGCAATGACAAACGCCTCCTTGAAGGAGGCGAGCTTGTCTTGGGCATCGAGTTGAATGGCGAAATCACGGGAGGTGGAGAAGGTTTTCATTGGTCTATTTTAACTTGTTTCGTTGACAATACCGTGAAAAGAAGTGGCAAAGAGTAATATAATTATTCTGTTCAGTCATTTGGGAAAAAGACAGGTAACAAGTAGTTTCGTTACCGCAAATAACAGGAGATTGTTGCCATGGATGAAATTTTTGAAAACAATGAAGATCAAGATAAAAAGGCTTCTGCTTTTGTTGAGTGCCCACATTGCTTTACCAAAGTCTTGCCTCATGCAGATAATACCTGTCCTGCTTGTCAGGGCGATCTTTCAAGTCTAGTTGGGGTGAATCCGAACAAGGCTTCTTTCTTGATTCACGAGTCCGAAGAACTTCCATCGTACTGTTATTCATGCAATCAGTATACAGAGCAGGAAGTCCGCGTGTCTGGAGATCAAGAGTCGATACTAAGTAAATTTCTAACCGGGAATCTTTCGCCGGAGGAAACGTCCAATGTGGTCATTTTTCTTCCGCAGTGCGAATTGTGCGCGGAGATCGAAGATCCAGAGCCTGTAGAAGTAGACTACGACAACCAAACCATGACGTTCGTAGTTCATACAGGATTTCGAGACCAGGTAATTCAACTCAGAGAAGAGCTCAACCACAATGAGGGTAACGCTGGCTAGAGATTTTCAAAATAACAGACTCAGGCTCATAAGTCATGCTTTAAGCATGACTTATGAGCCTGAAGTTTTTCATGACTAAATAT
>JAEURE010000236.1 GCA_016789485.1 Anaerolineales bacterium
GCCTTTGCGCCGCTATTCTCGATGGAATCATCCGCACGCCGCAGCCAGCGTTCATCTTTGCTGGTATCAGGCACAAGCGCAGGTTTTCGGTTTTGGATTACCCAGCCTGCCAGCCCGCGTTCCACGGTATCACGCAGTTGCTGCGTGGTGTGATCGTGGAACTGTTTTCCATACACGATGGTTGCATCCACAGGCTTGCCCATGTCATCCATCACAACGATGCTGCCGCGCTCCCCGCCCACATATTGAATGGCAGCAAAAAGCAGGCGCTGTAAAACTGTGCGAAGGTCCAACGCAGCGGCCACTTCACGGTTTACATTGATCAACAATTCAAGCAGGGAACGAGTGCGGTCTTCAGGCATATCCGAAACCTGAATAAGTATAGCCCTTTTGGTACAATTAATCCACCTATGTCTCTTGATATTTCGAAAATCAAAGCCCTGTGTTTCGATGTGGACGGCACCCTGAGCGACACAGACGACTTGTATGTACAAAAAATCAGGAAATTTTTTCCACGAATATTCTTTAAAGACCCTGACCGTTCCGCGCGCCGCTTTATCATGTGGATCGAAGCTCCCGGCAATGCCCTGCTTGGTCTCGCGGATACGCTTCATCTTGACGATGAAATGGTAGCTGTTATCAACTGGATTTCCCGCCGCCAAAAACATTCCTCAAAAAAATTCCTGCTCGTGCCCGGCGTAGATTCAATGCTCAAGCAACTGCACGGACGCTACCCCATGTCGGTTGTCAGCGCGCGCGACGAGCGCGGCACCATGGCTTTCCTCGAGCAATATGATTTAGCGCAATATTTTGACGCGATCGTAACTGGTTTATCCGCTAAACATACCAAACCCTATCCCGACCCCGTCTTGCTGGCTGCGCAAAAAATGAAAGTGCCGCCTGAAAATTGCCTGATGATCGGCGACACTACGGTGGACATGCGCGCCGGCAAATCCGCAGGCACCCAAACGGTTGGAGTTTTGTGCGGTTTTGGCGAAGAACCTGAATTGGAGAAAATGGGCGCAGATTTGATCCTTGAAGATACAACAAAATTATTGGATGTTTTGAAAAAGTAACTTTCAAACCGAATCTAACAACAAAAAAAGAGGCTCTTGCAAGAGCCTCTTTTTTTGTTTTGTATTTCTTTACGCAGCAGCCGCCACTTCTTCCTGCTTTTTAAACTGACTCATGTACAGGTCGTAGTAAAAGCCCTTCTTTTCAAGCAACTCATCGTGTTTGCCGCGCTCGATGATCTCACCTGCTTTCAGGACGAGGATCATATCCGCATTGCGGATGGTGGAGAGGCGATGGGCAATGACGAAGGAAGTACGCCCGTGCAACAGCTTGTCAAATGCTTTTTGGATGAGACGCTCGGTTCGTGTGTCCACGCTGGAAGTTGCTTCGTCCAAAATGAGCACGCGTGGATCTGCCAGCGCAGCCCGTGCGATCGAAAGCAGTTGCCGCTGTCCCTGGGAAAGACCCGAGCCGCGTTCGCCCAAAACTGTTTGATATTTCTCAGGCAGGCGCTCAATGAACGAATCTGCATTGGCAAGTTTTGCTGCGGCGTAGACTTCCTCATCCGTTGCATCGGGGCGGCCAAAGCGGAGGTTATCCATTACAGAGGCACTGAAGAGGAAGGTATCTTGAAGCACGATACCGATCTGCTTGCGGAGCGAATCCGCGGTGACATCGCGCACATCCACGCCGTCAATTTTGACAGAGCCATGTGTCACATCATAGAAACGCGGCAGCAGGTTGATGATGGTGGTCTTGCCTGCACCTGTCGGACCGACAATGGCGATGGTTTGCCCGGGCTCAGCCGTGAAGGACACCTTATTCAAAACGGGCACGCCGTCTTCATACTCATGCGAGACTTCGTTGAATTCAACCCTGCCTTTGATCTCAGTCATTGACTTTGCTTCGGGCTTGTCTGTGACGGCGGGCTTTTCATCGAGAATGGTAAAGATTCGTTCCGCGCCAGCCACTGCGTTTTGGATATTAGTCCACAACACGGCGATCTGTTGAATGGGTTGATTGAAACGCTGAACATATGCAAGGAAGGTGATGACCAGACCGAGCGTGACGGTAGCGCCGAAAAGTGTATCGCCAGTCAAAAGGTACCAGCCGCCCACACCCGTGACGATGGCAAGCCCAATATAAGATAGAGCTTCCAGTGTTGGCGCAAGTGCTGAGGTGTATGCCACAGCACGCACGTTGGCATCACGGTTCGCGGCGTTGACTTCCTTGAATTGTTCGATGTTCTCATCGGCGCGATTGAAAGCCTGCACTTCGCGGACGGATGAAATGGTTTCCTGTAATTCGGCGTTGACGTTGCCGATCTCTTCGCGGCTCTTGCGGAAGGCTTTGCGAGCCTGTCCCGAGAACCAGACAGTGGCGATGAACATCAACGGCGAGACAGCCAGTGAAAGCAAAGCAAACGGCAGGCTGGCAGTGAGCATGTTGTAAGCCACCCACATTAATAAGAGGATGCCACTGAATACGTTGACGAGTGCAAACGAAAACGCCTGTTCAATTGCGGATGTATCGTTGGTGATGCGGCTCATCAGGTCGCCTGCTTCGTGTTCTGCGTAATAGCTCATCGAAAGCTGATGCAATTTCTCGAACACTTCCACACGCAGGACGCGCAGGACGTGCTGACCTGTCCACGCCATGGTGAAGAAGGTTGTACCTGTCAACACTGCGCCAATGACATACAAGGCGATAACGATCAGAATCAAACGGAACATGCCTGTGATACGCTCGTCATTGGTGGCTGTTGCAAGATCAGGGGTTGTGTATCCGCCAAGATGATAGGCTTTGTAAATGATCTGGCGCGAATAGGATAATGTAGATGGGTCTTCGGTCGTCCCAAGCCAGCAGGAAGAAACTGTCTGTTGAGCAGAATCAGTTGGAGGTGCGAGTTGAGCGAAGGCGCTACTTCCAGCAGGCACGAGGAAACAATCGGTGGCTTGTCCCATTAATTCAGGGGAAGTCACCTGGGTCCAGGTGGAGACAACAACAAAGAGTACTGCAATGATGATCATGTACCAGAAACGGCCAAAATACTTGCCGAGGCGTCCGAGCGTTTCGCTCAGGTTGCGCGGCTTGATGGTTTCCTGGTTTAGAAAATTACCAGCGCGTCCGTGCATCATAATTTCACCTCGCCTGCGGCAGCGCTTTGATGCGCGAGAATTTGTGAATTGTAAATTTCAGCATAGATGGGTTCTTCTTCCATTAATTGCGCGTGCCTGCCCTGCGCCACTACCTCACCTTTTTCAAGGACAAGAATTTTGTCGGCATTCATCACGGTACTGATGCGCTGCGCAATGACAAAGGACGTGCGGCCTTTCATCAGAGTTTCGAGCGCGGCTTGAATGTGCGACTCGGTGGCAATATCCACACTGGAGGTTGAGTCATCAAGGATGAGAATGCGCGGGTTGAGCAGCAGCGCGCGCGCAATAGCCACACGCTGTTTTTGTCCACCACTGAGAGTGGTGCCACGCTCGCCAACGTGAGTATCGTATCCATCTGGGAAGGACATGATGAAATCATGCGCCGCCGCAGACTTCGCCGCAGCCTGTATCTCTTCCAATGTAGCATCCGGTTTCCCGAAGGCAATGTTCTCGCGAATGGTACCGCTGAACAAGGTTGTTTCCTGAAGCACGATGCCGATCTGCGAACGAAGCGAATCAAGGGTTACATCGCGCAGGTCGTGACCGTCAATGGTGATGCTGCCTTCACTTGGGTCGTAGAAGCGCGGCAGCAAATTGATGATGCTGGTCTTGCCTGAACCTGTGGCGCCAAGCAATGCAACTGTTTCACCCGATTTCACTTCAAATGAAACATTCTTTAACACAGGGTCACCGCCGCCAACATAGCGGAATGTGACGTTCTCAAATTTCACATCCCCCTTCACAGCAGGAAGTTTCGATGCATTCGGCTTATCCACAATGTCGCTTTTGGCGTCGAGGATTTCAAAGATACGGTCAGCAGATGCGGAAGCCTGCCCCATTTGCGTGACGATCATACCGAACATCATGATGGGGAAAAACAGATACATCAGGTACAGGGAAAATTCCTGCCATGCGCCGATGGTCAATGTGCCAACGATGATCTGTTTTCCGCCCACGTAAAGAATCGCGGCTTGTCCGAGGTTAGCGATCAGAAAGACCAGCGGAAACAAGAATGTAAATAAACGATTGACCGCAATGGACTGATTCATCGTGTCATCGGCAGCAGCGCGGAACTTGGCTTGCTGTTCCTTCTCGCGGGTAAAAGCCTTGATCACTTTAACACCCGCAAGATTTTCCTGCAGAACTGTATTTAATGTCGAAAGTTTTTGCTGAACTTTTGTAAACAAGGGCTGACTGATACTTGCGAACACGCCGAACAACACGATTGCAATCGGCAGGATCGGCATCGCCGTCCACGCGAGCGAGACATTCGATGAGAACAAAATGATCACCGTGCCACTTAACAGAATCACCGCGCCAACAAGCTGCAAGAGACCCTGCCCGATAAACAAGCGCACCTTTTCGACATCATCA
>JAEURE010000237.1 GCA_016789485.1 Anaerolineales bacterium
CCCATGGCAATGTATTTTTCATCCGCGCTTTTAAGTAGAAAATTCCATAACGCATGCATGGAAGCAGACAGGAACAGAAGAATAAGGGCAAGAATTGGCATACATTACCTCAAAAACTCTATTTGTCTTGAGCTCACAGCATGCCTTCGTCGATGGTGGAATTCAGGAAACCCACTCAACAAAATGACCGAGTTCCTGTTTTCAGGTCCATCGGTCAATAGATGTAGGTCAATATTATCTATTTCGATGAGTTGTTTTTGCATGAGCGCGAGTATAACGGAAAAAACTACATTACGAAAATGAAAGTATAAAAAACGAAATTGAAAAGTGCAAAATGGGGACTCTGTGCTATAGTTTGTTCAGAACGGAACCGATAATAGCAAACCCGCCGAAAGACGGTGACGCAAAGCCACGGGTCTAAAGTTGTGGAAACACAGCCATGATCGCCAGGCCGCCGAAGACCACATAATCCATTATGTTTTCCTTTGCGGGCCTGGCTGTTAGTCAGGCCTTTTTGTTTTGAACATTAATAGCAGTTCGTTCCGATAACGGCAAACCTGTCGAAAGGCAGGGACGCAAAGCCATGGGTCTACAGCCGCGCTCGCGCAGCCACGATCGCCAGGCCACCGAAGACGAGCTTCCGTGATTCCAAGCCCCCCTCCCTAAAAACGCGCAAAGAATCTGGATGCTCCGATCAAGGAGTTTTTCATGGCATCCAGAATTCAAGTTATACAAACTAAACATCAGGCATTTTCAGCCGCCCTTTTGCTGGTTCTCGCAATTGCGCTTTCCCTGCCAACACAGGCATTTGCAATGGAAGCAGCGGCTCCAGTTCCCACACTACCCTCATTTATTGAAAGCATTAAGGATGGGAATGCCGGCACCTTGCGCGGCATTTATGTGGAAGGTCTGATTGCTTTTCCCGTTGTCCAGCAACCATATGGAAATCCCGGCTTTGTATCCAATACGGATTCGGTAGTGACACAATTTAGCGTTGCCACTGAGGTTGGGAATATTGGCTTGCTTGCACATAACCATCTTGCCGGCGCAACTTTCTCGCAGTTGAAACAGGGCGACACCATTATCCTCATCTACGGCGATGGACATACCCAGGGATTTGTTGTTGAAGGTTTTCAACAATATAAAGCCACCGACCCGCTAAGCCCTTACAGCTATTTCAAAGACCTCTCCTCAGACACAACCCTCAGCGCTCTGGACCTTTTCAACAAAGTCTATCGCGGCGACTATCACCTCACCCTGCAAACCTGCATTGAAAACGAAGGCAACCTGAGCTGGGGAAGATTGTTCATCATTGCAAAACCTGTCCACAAGGATGCGAATAATTTTTAATTCCCTTTCGCACCAAAAGCCCTAAAGGATGTAAAAACCTTTAGGGCTTTTTATTTAAAAGATGTTTGGGGATAAAATAGACTTCATGTCGTCACTTGCAGATAAATTAAAATCGCTTGGCGTGAAGACGGGGAGTTCGCTTCCCCCTACGGGGACGAAACCTGTCAGCCACACTATTGACTCTGTCGTGGCCGGGACATTTGTCCCAACGCCCCGCGGCGAGGCTTTCGTCACCGAGCAGGCTTTTGACAAGGATTATTTCCATGGGAGTGTATCTCCTTATTCTGATTTTCCGCTTTCATTGATCTCTCAATGGGCGAACGACACACGCATTGCGGATTTACCCATCAGCAAATTTGCGTTTCTGGATACTGAAACATCAGGCGTATCTGGAGGCACAGGTACCTATGCTTTTCTTGTCGGTGCGGCCCGTTTTGTGGATGATCGATTTGTTTTGCGGCAATTCTTTCTGCGCGACCCGTCTGAAGAACCTGCCATGCTCGAAGCGTTGATCAACTTCCTTGCGCCTTGCGAAGGACTGGTCACATTCAACGGCAAAGCTTTTGATGCGCCGCTTCTTGTCACACGTTATTCCTTGCATCGCATCCCCGTGCCTTTCAAAGGCTATGCCCATCTCGATCTTTTGCCTCTTGCAAGGCGTTTATGGCGCGACAGGCTTCCCTCGCGCGCGTTGAAATATCTCGAAGAGCATGTACTTGGCTTTACCCGCACTTCGGATGAAGTGCCGGGTTATGAAATTCCGTGGTTGTATTTTGATTATTTGCGCACCGGGGATGCGCGTCCCCTGGGCGGGGTGTTCTATCACAACGCCATGGATGTGGTGGCGATGGCGGCGTTACTGGGACATGTCAGTGAATTGCTGGCAGACCCATACAATGGGCGTGTGGAACATGGTTTGGATTTCATTGCGCTCGGAAAGTTGTTCGAAGACCTTGGGTATTGGGACGAAGCCGCCCGTCTGTTTGAGCGCGGGCTTGAGCTTGGGTTGGAAGAATCAGATTTCGGCGTGGCGGTGAAGCGTTTATCCATCCTGCAGAAGAAGCGCGGGGATATGGATCGCGCATTGCGTTTGTGGGAGGATGCGGCGGGCAGGGGGCATATCTACGCTCACATTGAGCTGGCAAAACATTACGAACATAAATTGCGCGATGCAAAGACGTCCATCAAGTGGGCAAAGTCGGCGCGGGAAGAGGTCGAAAAAGCAGACCTGCCCGCATACATCCGCAAGCATTGGCTGGGTGAGATCGATCATCGCCTGGCGCGGCTGGAGCGCAAAGCGGGTTTATAATTGGACATCACTCAACAGGAGGAGTTACCCATGCAAATTACTGTTTCACAAGAACAGGGGAATGTAACTGTTTTGCAGATCGCAGGTCAGTTGGATGGTCAGTCGTATCAGGACTTGATCATGAAGGCGCAGGAAGTGATCGGCGGCGGGGCAAAGAACATTTTACTGGATATGAGCGAACTGACTTATATTTCCAGCGCCGGGTTGGTATCCCTGCACACCATCTCGATGTTGCTGCGCGGTGAAAAAGCGCCGGACCCTGAACAAGGCTGGTCGGCGCTCAAGTCCATGGACCGCAGCCGTGATGGCGGACTGCAAAAGAACCTTAAGCTCTTGAACCCGGCCCCGCAAGTGGTCAGTGTTTTGGATATGGTCGGTTTTTCAGAGTTCTTTGAAATTTTCACCGATAAACAAAAAGCGCTTGCATCTTTTTAAGCGAGACATCTCAATAGCGGTGCAGTTCAACTGCATCGCTATTGATTCTTACCAATGAGGTTTTTAAAAATGAAACAGAGACTGGGAAATCTGGTGTTCGTGCTTCTTGTTGTCCTGACAATTGTTATCTGGATTCTCTTTCCGCCGGATGACCGGAGTTTGGAAAATTACGCTCGCTATTACGTGGGAATGACCCTTGGTTCGCTGGTGATCGTGTTGATGTCGTTCTCTTTGTTTCTTTCCACCCGGCCGAAGTGGGCGGAGCCTTTCTTCGGCGGGCTGGATAAGATGTACATGACGCATCGTCATACGTCTACGAGCGCTTTTCTTTTGTTGTTTGTACATTTGCTTACCGTGCCGATCCGAACCATGAATTTACTGCTTGGGAACTATCTGGCAATCATTGCTTTTTTGGGTATCGTTGCCATTGTGCTTCCCACGCTTGCACCGCGCATTCCATTCCTAAGCAGGTTGACCGGACAAAGCTATGAAGGCTGGAAGAAACTTCACCGCTTCATTGGCATCTTCTTTATTATGGGTTTCATTCATTCGATCAATGTCAAAGCGCCCAGCGCATTTATCGCCATCACCTGGACGCAGGGTTTCTTCATTCTCGGTACGATTTCATATCTTTATACTGAAGTCTTTGGCCGTTTCTTCAAGAAGTATGTGCCGTACATTGTGGAAGCCGTCAACCATCCAAATCAATCCACGACCGAGGTGGTGCTTCGCGCCAAAGAGAATCCCATCCAAAAGCAAAAGGCGGGGCAATTTCTGTTTGTGCGCTTCGCAGGCGAAGGCTTGGATGAGGCGCATCCCTTTACCATTTCCAGTGCGCCGCATGAAGATGTGCTGCGTCTCACCATCAAAGCCTGCGGCGATTTCACCCGTCATTTATTTGCGAATTTAAAGGAAGGCACGGAAGCCATCATCGAAGGTGCGTATGGGATGTTTGACTACAAAACTGGCGGCCCAAAACAAATTTGGATCGCCGGCGGAATTGGCATCACCCCTTTTCTTTCGTTCATTCGGGACCTGACTACTGATCTGGCTCACGAAGTGGATTTTTACTACACGGTACGACACCCTGAAGAAGCTGTGTTCGTAGATGAAATCGAGGGTATTATAAAAAAGCACCCGCGCCTTAAACCCTACATCCGTTTTTCCGCCGTCCATGGTTCCCTTACCATGGATGAGATCGTGAAGAATGCGGGTGGAGACATTCGCGGGCACCACATTTACATGTGCGGGCCGCTGCCGATGGTGCATGCTTTTGAAAAGAAATTTGTGGAAGCGGGTGTTTCAGCAGGGAACATCCACTTTGAAGAATTCAATTTCAGGTAGTCCGATAGAACAGGAGAATCCCATGCAAATTTCTTTTTCCAAACAACAAGGCAATGTCCCTGTGACGGTGATGCAGTTAACAGGCGATATTGATGCATCCACCTA
>JAEURE010000238.1 GCA_016789485.1 Anaerolineales bacterium
CGCAACCGCATCGCATGACTTAAAGAATCCCCTTACCACCATCTCGGGCTTCAGCAAATTACTTGAACAGGTGGGTCCGCTGAATCCGCAGCAACATGAATTCGTAGGCTACATTCAAAACGCATCCAACACCATGAATGAGCTTGTGCAAAACATGTTATCGCTTGCTCAAATGGATTTGGATAGCCAGAAAAAATATACAACTGTGGATATGCAAAAACTACTGGCGGAAATTGTCGATGAATTTATTCCGCAGGCCGGCAAGAAGGAACAAAGCCTGAAATTCACGCTTCTTTCCGCGCCCGTGCCTGTTAACGGCGACCCGCTGCAGTTGCACCAACTCTTACGTAATCTGCTCGGAAATGCCATTAAGTACACCCCTACTGGCGGGGAGATCCAGCTTGATGCAAAAGTGGATGGATCTCAAATTTTGTTCAACATTAAGGACAATGGATTTGGAATCCCCGCGGCAGACCTGCCATTCATCTTTGATCGTTTTTATCGCGTCCGCAACGGCAAGGCAAGTGATATAGAGGGAAACGGGCTCGGTCTCGCCATTGTTAAATCCATTACCGAACAGCATGGCGGGCAAATCAATGTTGAAAGTGAACTTGATAAAGGCACGTGTTTCAGTATTTCATTACCCATTTTGGAAAATTAATTAAATCAGGAGAATAGTATGAAGGCAAAAACATTAAACACAATTGGTATTTTGATGGTTATTATGGCACTGTTCATTGGCGCATGCGGCGCCTCAACACCGGTGACCCCGCCAGATAAAGTGAACGTCCAGCTGAGTTGGTTCCACGGCGTGGAATATGCGGGTTTCTATTCTGCTTTGGAAAAAGGGTATTACGCAGAAGAGAACATCGAAGTGACCTTGAACCCAGGCGGCCCGGAAATCAACCCGATTGACGAAGTACTTAATGGCAAAGCACAGTTTGGGATCGTTTCCGGAGACAGCTTAATCATTGCCAGAACAAGCCAGCAAAATTTAGTGGCGGTTGCAACCATCTTTAGAAATAACCCGCTGGCCATTACCTCCCTCAGCAAAGACAATATTAAAAAACCAGAGGATTTAATCGGAAAGACCATTGGCACGTATTCCGCGGATCTAAGCGACTATTTCGACCTCCCATTCCAGGCTTTTATAAGCCGTACAGAACTGGATCGCGAATCCATGAAGTTCGTGGTACTTGAAGATTTCCAGGGCGCAAATGACATTAAAGCAGGGCGCATGGACGCCATGAGCAGCATGTTCGCAACCGATCAATTGGTAATGACACGACAAGCGGGTGATGACATAAATCTTATCTACTATAAGGATTACGGAGTGGATTTGTACATCAACCCCATCGTTGTGACTGACGAATACAGGCAGAGCAATCCCGATCTTATTGCCCGATTCATCAAGGCCACTTTTAAGGGATACCAATATGCCATCGAGAACCCGGAAGAAGTAGCTGGCTTTGCAGTTAAGTATGACCCGAGCCTGGATCTCTCCTATCAACAGGAAGTTATGAAAGCTCAGATCCCCTTCATCGACACCGGCGACGCCCCCATTGGCTCAATGGATGAAAATGTATGGAATACAACTCAGGAAATTTTGCTGGAGTTTGGTTTGATCTCTGAACCCATTGACCTGAGCACGATCTATACAAATCAGTTCATTGCTCCGTAAGCAAAATCACAGTTGGAGAAAGTCATGAACAAAATACATATCCGCTTTTTTAGCACCCTGGCTGTAATGGCATTTTTCATCAATGCCTGTGCTGGCGGAAACCCATTCCGCGCAAACGATAAGGTCAATGTACAGCTAAGCTGGTTTCCAAGCGTGGAATACGCCGGGTTTTATGCAGCGATAGATCAGGGTTACTATGCAGATGAAAATATCGATGTAACCCTGACATCCGGCGACCCAACAATCGACGTGCTTAATGAAGTTGACAGTGGGAATGCTCAATTTGGCATCAGCACTGGTGACAGTCTCATTATCGCCCGGGCAAAACAGCAAAATTTCCTGGCTGTGGCAACGATCTTCAGAAAAAGTCCCCTGGTGGTCTTTTCCTTACAAGAAGAAGGAATCGAAAAGCCAAGCGACCTCAATGGAAAGAAGGTGGGTGTTATTTCTCCAGATCTAAGCACCACTTGGGATGTTCAATTTTTGGCATTGTTACAAAGCATGGGAATAGACCGTAATAACCTCAATTTTTCGACCATTGAGGATTACCACGGTGCAAACGAACTGACTTCTGGAAATCTGGATGCAATGAGCGGCATGTTCGCAACCAATGAACCAGTGATGGCGAACATGGAAGGTAATGAGCTAAACCTCATTTATTACCAGGATTATGGAGTGAACGTATACGCGAATACCCTATTCGTTTCTGAGGAACTCGCTCAAAGCAACCCTGATCTAATTTCCCGTTTTGTAAAAGCCACATTGCGCGGCTATCAATTTGCGATTGAGAATCCAGAAGCGATTGCAGTTCTCGCCCTCAATTACGATGAGACCCTTGACCTCACATTCCAACAAGAAGTAATGAAGGCGCAGATTCCATTCATCGACACCGGCGATGCCCCCATCGGCTCCATGGATGAAAGTGTGTGGAATTCCACCCAAAAAATCCTTTTGGATTTCGGCTTGATCTCGGCGCCTATTGACTTGAACCTGGTATTTACAAATAAATTCATCCCCTAATTTTGTACGTTGATCGGCTTTTTTGATACAGCCACTGTAATCGGAGATTTTTTATGAACCAAAATCAACCTATTTCTCACAATCCTTCAATGAAGCGCAGAATGCGCTTTGGCGGACTATTTCAGAGTACCTCTCTTCGAAATCGCCTGCTACTGGCATTTATCTTGCTGGCATTATTGCCTGTACTTATCACTGGTACAGCGGCTAGTATCATCAGCACACAAGGCTTGAAAAACGAGGTATTAAGTCAGTTGGATGCCATCGCGTCCCTGAAAGAAACAGAAATCAATACCTTGTTGGATGTGCTACAAACCAACCTTGACCTCATCTCGGAAGACCAGACAACGCAGCAAAGCATTATTAAGCTTCTGCAGAACACTGATGAAGAAGGGGTAAATGATACTCAGTTACGCAATGACCTGGTCAGTTTCAGCGAAAAAACCGGCTACTTCATCGAATTATTCATTATTAACGCAGATGGAAAAATCGTTCTCTCCACAGATACCACCCAGGAGGAAAAGATCCAGGCAAATCAAGCTTTCTTTAGCCAAGGCTTGTTGGATCAATACATCGCTCCGCCTACATATGAAGTGGCGCTTGCCAATTATTCCATCGTTATTTCGCAACCAATAAAAAATAGAACTGGGACAACGATCGGAGTCCTCGCAGGACGTATTGACCTCTCCACCCTAAATAAGATTATGCTGGAACGCGGCGGTCTGGGCGCAGCAGTGGAAACCTACCTGGTCAGTGCCAACTACGCGGCATTAACAACCTTGCAGCATGGCGAATTTACACTGGGGGAAACTTATGTTCGCACACAAGGTGCCACCAATGCCATTAAAACAAAAACTGCAGGTTCAGACAGCTATGTAGATTATGCCGGCAACGCCACTTTTGGTTCTTACCGTTGGATCCCCGAATTACAACTGGCAGTTATTGTCGAACATGATCAAGCAGAAGCGTTACAGCCGTCCAGCAGAGTGTTACAAACCACAATTGCCTTGATCCTGGTTACAGTTCTGGCAGCCATTTTTGTAGCCTTTATCGTTACACGTGGCATTACTGCTCCAATCACCAAACTGGTAAACATCGCCGAAAATATCGCTCAAGGAAATCTTGAATTACAGGCGGAGGTTTCAGGTGATGAGATCGGCGTACTCGCCACTGCATTCAACACCATGTCCAACCTCTTGCGGGAACTGATCGGGACACTGGAACAACGCGTTGCGGACCGCACGAAAGCTTTGGAAACCTCCACAGAAGTCAGTCGCCGCCTTTCCACTATTCTGGACAGGAAAGAATTAGTGGCTGAAGTGGTAAACCAGGTAAGAAATGCCTTTGGTTATTACCACACCCAGATTTATTTCTATGATGAAACTCGTGAAAACCTGGTAATGGCAGGCGGTACAGGAGAAGCCGGCAGAATCATGTTGGAGCAGTTCCACAAACTGGCAAAGGGGCGCGGTTTGGTAGGACGCGCCGCAGAAAACAATGAACCGATTCTGGTGACAGACACCACCCAAACCCCGGAATGGCTGCCCAACCCGCTGCTGCCTGAGACCAAATCGGAAGCAGTAATCCCGATCTCGATCGGTGACTTGGTTTTGGGTGTGCTGGACATTCAACACAACATCGTCGATAGTTTGAAGCGCGAAGATATCGATGCACTGCTTTCCATTGCCAATCAGGTAGCAATCGCCGCGCAAAATGCTCAATCGTATACAGAAATTCAACGCAGCCAAGCCCTATTATCGGATGCGCTCAAGGCTGCCCGGCTTGGCAATTGGGAATATGACTTCGAAAACGACCTCTTTCACTTCAGCGATGAGT
>JAEURE010000239.1 GCA_016789485.1 Anaerolineales bacterium
GGCCATGTGTAGAACAAAACAAAGAAAGCGCCAAGCCCAAGCAAAACCCAAATCGTGGGGTCATTGGCGTTGATGAAGATCAAATACAAGCCTGCGGCGAGCGCAAGCAAGCCTGTCACCGCAAAATAGGTCAGGTGCTGGCGCTGGGTCATCAAGCCTGAGGCAACTGGTTGAGCACCGTACATGGTGCGGTAGTAATTATCCTTATCCACACCGCGGACAAAGTCAGTGTAATCGTTGAAGATGTTATTGCTGGCATGCGCCATAATGAGGCCGAAAACAAGAGCAAGCCATGGAGTGAAGCTAAATGCTCCATCACGCCAGGCAAATAAACCTGCCAGAGCCGCTGAAATAAAAGTCATCACCAAGACAGCCGCGCGAGTTGAGATCAACCACTTCGAAATGACATCCAAACGATCCCATTCTTCCTTCGAGACCTCAGGAATCACATTCAAAGCCTTCTTCCACATTGCAAAATTCATTTTTAACTCTCCTTACTGGAAATTTAGACAATTATACTCAAATCAAGTCAAATTACCGAAGTATCTTGATTCAGTTCAGTTTCCTCGTTAAACAAACTCACCCGCGAAAAATAAATTTCGGGGGTGAGTAAAGCATCAACTTCCGCCAGGCAATAAACTCTTACACCTCACTGGTCATGATGAATAATGGTTTCATCTCAAAATTTTCATACTTCGGGCGGTAACGGTCTGTGTCGTAGAAGCGGTTAACATCCACAAGCTTTTTGGTGGAGGTAACAATGTCCAGCGGCATATTATCGTAGCGTCCATTCTTCAAAACCACCAACCTGCCATGGATGTTGCTCAAGATCAGGTCAAGAGCAAGGTTGCCAAAAGCCATCGGTACAATCGAATCTATGGCATCCGGGTCACCGCCGCGTACCATGTATCCCAGTTTCTGGTTGATGACATCAATGGTCTTACCAT
Organism: Anaerolineales bacterium; assembly: GCA_016789485.1. Lineage (GTDB taxonomy): Bacteria > Chloroflexota > Anaerolineae > Anaerolineales > Villigracilaceae > Villigracilis. The sequence continues at coordinate 948 of JAEURE010000239.1, forward strand.
TGTTATGCTTGGGAGAAATTTCTTTAATACGCTCTGAAACCAGGTCACCTATGCCGCCCAGTTTGGCATGTCCATACGCATCGGTGGAACGGTCCTTGAAAACCATTTCACCGCCTTCGTACATGGCGCCTTCCGAGATCAGCAGAACGGAGTAATGGCTTGGATTCGCGTTGCGATCCTTCACCATCACTTCCGTCAAATGATCGATGTTGAATTTATATTCAGGAATTACACAGCGATTGGCTGCCCCCGCCATGGTAGGCAGCATGGCGGTAAAGCCCGCATAACGCCCAAACACTTCAAGAATCATAAAACGTTCATGCGAGCCTGCAATGGTCCGCAGGCTGTTCGTCAATGAAATGGTGCGAGTGACACAGGTACTGAAGCCAATGCAATAATCCGTGCCGGGCACATCGTTATCCATCGTCTTCGGGATGGCAATGACCTTGAAGCCTTCCTGATAAAGACGAACTCCATAGCTGAGCGTATCATCGCCGCCGATGGGAATCATATAATCAATGCCAAGGAAATCAAGATTTTTGAGGACTTCCTTGGTGAGGTCATTTTTCTCTTCGGCATATTTATCCTGCAAATGAGGCGGGACATCCGCTTTTTTAACCTTACCCGGGTTGGTGCGCGAGGTGTGCAGGAACGTCCCGCCTGTGCGGCCTGCACGGTTCACAATCTCTTCCGTGAGGATCTGAAAATTATTGCTGTTATCTGCGTCCTTCTCGCGGACAATATCGATCAAACCACCCCAACCGCGACGGATGCCAATGACCTGGTATCCCTCACGAATGGCACGGATCGTCACCGCGCGAATGGCTGGATTTAACCCCGGCACATCGCCGCCCCCAGTCAGAATACCGATCACTCCCTTTTTCTTATTCATCATCGCGGCCTCATTTGTTGAATTTATACCCATGCGGGTATTTTATAAAAAAGCTTTTCCGTATTCCAAGATAATTTTATCCCAAAGTTGATTGGATATGGTATCTAGTGTCTGAAATTCAAGCTATCCTTCCCCCAATTCAGGGATGGGTTCAACGGGCGTGCGATGCGTGAGATTCTCGATCCAGAAAATGATAAGTGCAAACCAAACAATGCCAAAGCCGATCAGACGCGTAGTGTCAAAGGGCTCTTTGTAAATGAACAAGCCGATCAGAAATTGAATGGTGGGAGCAAAATATTGCAGAATGCCGATCATGTTCAATGGAATTTGTTTAGCGGCGGATGCAAACATAAGCAAGGGAATGGTGGTAACCACACCCGCGCCGATAAGCAGCAAATCCACTGTCAGGCCGTCGTGCAGGAATGCACCCGTACCATTGACCTGAACCACCGCAAGATAGATCATCGCAATCGGAAAGACAATGCCTGTCTCAAGAGTAAGTCCATAGACCGAACCCAGAGGAGAAAGTTTTTTGACCAAGCCATACAGGCCAAAGCTTACCGCAAGCGAAAGTGCAATCCACGGCAGGCGGCCATACGTGACGGTAAGGTAGATAACGCCAATGGCGGCGACGACGACAGGAATCCATTGTGTGGGGCGCAATCGTTCGCGCAGGAATATCACGCCGAACAAAACACTGAGCAATGGATTGATAAAGTATCCGAGGCTGGTCTCGATGATGAAACCGGCATTCACTCCCCAGACATAGATAAGCCAATTCAAGGAGAGCAATACGCCCGCAATGGCATAAATGCCCAGCGTCTTGCGATGAGAGGCAAGGGTGCGAAAATCATCCCACTGTTTGGTAACCAGGATGTAAAGCAGCAGCAAGCCAAACGACCAGCCGATGCGATGTCCGAGCAATTGTAGAGCAGGTACATCATGCAATAATTTCCAGTAGATAGGGAAAAATCCCCACATGGCGTAGGCGGCAATGCCGCTGAGAATACCTTTATTCATTTTTCTCCTTTGAGGTTTACAGGTTGGAAAACTTGCAGGCTTGTGTAAAAAGTAAGACCTTGTTTCTCTGACAACAAGGTCTTTGATGAGTATGATCTGTGCGCTCTTACAACTTTCTCAAATACCATTTGCCTGAAACTACTTCGCCCACATCGCGGGCAAAATCACTGGCAGTCAGATAGCGGTCATTCGGGTCTTTTGCCATTGCTTTTGCGACCACCTCCTGCCATACAGCAGGAACATTGGATTTGACCTGCCGAATGTCTGGAATAGGCAGATCCACGTGCATGTTGATCAAGGCCGTGGTGGAGTCGGAAGCGAAAGGCAGCCTCCCTGAAAGAAGACGATAGAGCGTCACCCCAAGGGCATAGATATCGGAACGCCCATCCACCTTATCCCCTTTCACCTGTTCCGGGCTCATATACGCAGGTGTGCCCACCAACCACTCCCCTTCATCATCGGCAATGGTTTTGGATTTTGCAATCCCAAAATCGGAGAGAAAGGCTTCACCCGTTGAGTCAAACAGGATGTTAGATGGTTTTACATCGCGATGGATGATGTTCCTTGCATGTGCGGCGTCCAGCGCCTCAGATACACGTTTGAGAATGTGTGCCATTTCAGTGAGCTTGATCTCACTCTTTTGCAGTTTGTCATCCAGGCTGCCGCCAGACATATAACGCATAACGATGTAAGGCTGCTTCCCATGCCAGCCAAAATCGTAGATCGGCACAATGCAGGGATGTTCCAGAGCGGCGATCACTTCTGCCTCACGCTGAAAGAACTCGCGATAGACGTCATCCAATGTATGTTTGTACATCAATACTTTGACGACAACCTGCCGCTGAATATATGGGTCTTTTGCCAAAAAAATGACGCCCATGCCGCCCTGCGTCAGTTCCGTCTCAACTTCATACCGTCCAATTTGGGATATGCTCATTATCACTCAACCGCTTTATGGAATGCGCGCTAGTATAGAACACTTTATAAGATATGACAACAACGCTTTACTCCCAGTCGATCAACTGGCGGCCTTGAAACCCCGCTTCGATCTCGTGCCAATACCTGATACTCTCCTCGCCATATTGCCAACACAGATACACTTCCCTGCCTTGATACAACGCGACAAAATCGATCAACCCAATCGTCAGGTCTTTGACTTCAATACTCATGTCTTGAAGCTGATGAAGCAGCAGGTCCAGCCTGTCAAAGTCTGGGAGCAATTTGCTCAAGGCGGGATCCCCGCCATTGCCAGCGGACTTTTGCACTACAGCCCAGATCTCAGGCTGGCGCGCGCGGATGCGTTCACCAATCTGCATCATCTCTTCCATCATCGGGCGGACAATGGTCAGGGCTTCATTGGCTTGTTTGGGTGTGTAATATTTGGGCATGGCGGGGAGTATAACACCGTTGCAAAAGCCATTATTCGGGAACATTTTTATTTCCTGTGCCGTCGTACTACATCATCAGAAAGGAGAAAGCCAACATGAAAACTTCACGATTGATCCTTGTCCTTGCCTCATTGGGGTCGATGCTGATTACCATTGTCCCTTCTCTTGTCCAGTCAAATCGGCGGCTGGGCCAAAAACAAGAGCTGGAACAACGGCTGTATCACTATGGCAAACGATGAGCATTTCTCCAAAAG
>JAEURE010000023.1 GCA_016789485.1 Anaerolineales bacterium
GGCGTTGTCACCAATGACCGTGTAATTGATGCGCTGCTCGGAGCCGACCATGCCCACAAAGACCTCTCCCGAGTTGATGCCAATTCCCATCTCTATTGAACTGGGACGCCCTTCTTTTGCCCATTGATCCTTGAGTTCTGTTAGTGCTTTGCGCATATCCAGCGAGGCTCGTAAGGCGCGGACGGCGTGATCTTTGAACGGAACAGGCTCGCCAAAGAATGCAATGATGGCATCGCCTTCGTACTTGTCCACGGTGCCGCCGTGCTTGTAGATGACTTTGGACATGGCTTCGAGGTACGGGTTCAATAGTGCAACCACTTCTTCTGGAGAAAGTTTTTCAGAAAGGGTGGTAAAGCCGCGAATATCCGAGAAGATGATGCTGATATCTGAGCGTTTGTTCAGCGAGGATAGATCCTGAGTGGACATCATCTGATCCACCATTTCAGGAGAGATGAAGCGGCTGAACAAATTACGCACGCGCCGCTTTTCAAGTTCCTGTGAAACAGCCTGCTCAAGCGTGGGAAGGACAACTCCCAGAAACAGCATGGTCTGCGGCACCACGACAGGCAAAACGTATCTCTGGCGGATGAAGATAATGAACCCTATAGCCAAATATCCAGCCATGCTGGCGAGTAGTAAGCTGACGGTCAATGAGGGGCGTTTTGAAAAGGAGATCAAATATGCGAGAAGCGCTGCTGCAATGGTGATGAGTAAAGCCAGCCATGCCGGAGCTTTCGTGATGTATTTCCCGTTGATCAGCGTGTCAATTGTGCTTGCGATGATTTCCACTCCAGAAGTGGGAATCTGGGTTGAAAAAGGAGTTGGGTAAATATCTTGTAATGTGACTGTGGTTGCGCCGATTAAAACGATCTTGCCGCGGAAGGCATCCGGGTTCTGTTCAAGGACATCGCCGAGAACCACGCTATAGGCTGGGTAGGTGGGATACGAACCAGCAGGACCTGAAAAATTAACCAGCAGCTGCCCCGCATTTAATGGCACAGTTTGACCATTAAATTTCATGCTTGTGTCAGTTGCGCTGGATGGAGGCTCAACGCCAAGATACAGCCTTGCCACTTCAAAAGCCCAGTGATAATACGTTTCGCCGTTATATGAATCAAAAGCCTGCACACTGCGGACAATGGCATCTTCGTCCCGAATAAAGGAGGTGATGCCTGCGCCATCCAACGCTTTGCGGTAGGGAGTCAACGGCTGCAGCAGGGTGAACGTTGTGAACTGCTTGTCGCCTCTTTTCAGGATTTGCAGGACATTGACGGCTGAGTTACTGCGTCCAAGCGCATCCGCAAACAATTGATCGTTTTCAACATTCTGATCTGGCTCGAAGAGAAAGATGTCCACGCCGATTACCTTGCCGCCGCCTGCATTGATTTGGTCTACGATTTCCGCAAAATAGGAGCGCGGCCAGGGCCATTGGAAACCTGTCCAATTAAAGGATTCATCATCGATTGCCACGATGACAATATCTTTTGACGGTGTTTCCTCGCCGCGCAGACGCATCAGAAGATCGCGTGCTGAGTATTCCATCTGCTCGAAGGGAGTAGTTACATTTGGAAAAAGCCCTGCAATTTGAACAAGCAATAATAAAGTTAAAGTTCCTAGGAGAAGTATTACGCGCAGTTTGATAGGCTTTTTCTCTTTTTTCATTACTTTTTCTTCCTGTGTTGTTAGTTTGATTACAGGTATTAAATTTTTATAGCAGGCAGTTTCCTCCTGTAAAGGAGGAAACTGCCTGCTATTTATTAACTAATTACTCAAAGCAGGAATATGGGTCATAACATTCTAAACTGCATGGATCGCAGGCGGTTGGAGGTTCCGTTGCTTGCGGGTCTGTGTTGGGCTCAGCACTTGGCCGTTGTGTGGGATCGCCCTGCGGCTTTGTAAAAGTGGAAGATTCTGTTGAGCAAATCTCGTTCCCATCCGCGCCGTAGGAGGTGACGAACCAACTGAAATTCCCGCCGGCGGGCAGAATCTCGATGTATCTCTCTTCGCTGGTATTGGTGGTCTCAATGACCGCCCGATTTCCATTCTGGTCTACAAAGGTGATGATGTATTTCTCCGCACCGGGCTGGGCTTCCCATTCAAAATTCACCCTGCCCTGCTTCGGCAGGCTGGCTCCCGCTGCAGGCTCAATGATCTTAAAGCAGGCGCTGCTCGCATCCGCCGAAGCAGTAGCGGTTACCAATGATGGTGTGGCGGTTGGCGCTTCTGTGGGCTGCGCCAATGCTGTGACGGTTGCCATGGCTTGTTCGTACAGTTCCTTGGCTTCGGGATTTTCATCCAGCCATTCCTGGAATTCAGCGGGCATCATTGGCTCAACGTTCGGAGCAGTCCAATTTCCCGTCACCGGATCGCGATGATACAGAATGGCTCTTTCTCCATTGGAGAAATTCACCGTACCCGCAGGGTTGCTCACGGAACAGTTGCCTTCGAGACAGGTGACGTAAATGTCCATCGTCTCAGGATCAACTTCCACCTTCATATAAGAGCCGCGCACCGAAGCCACGCCGGAGGGAGTCTCCACATCTGCGCTCCCGCCATTCAGGATGATGAAAATCTTTCCGAGGTCAAGCTTGATCTTGGTGGCGAGGCCGCCTTCCACTTCTTCATTTGACGTTAGTGTAAAGATCGAAGATGGCGTCACACGGATGATCGTCCCCGAGGAAAGGTCAAGGCGAACGCGGCCATCATCGCCGGTTTGAATTTGCCCATTGGCTTGCAGCACTGTCCCAGGTGAAGCAGGCGCGAAGGCATCGTCGGCGGCCTGTTTTGCGTTAACTGTTCCTGAAAGCTCGCTCAATGCCGCAGATAACGGCGATGTTGGCGCTTCCTGCTGCTGGCAGCTGGCAGCAAACACGATCAACACAAGTGCCGTTAAAAGTAAGATCAATTTTCTATTCATTTGCTTCTCCATTAGTTGATAAATACTGTACCACGATATTTTTGAAGACGGTCATTTTATGCTTTCCATGACGAGTGTGTAATTTGTCAGGTTGGTTATGCTTGCATCTGCTTCCGATAGTCGCAGGAGATGGGATTGATTCGCGGGGACATTCAGAAAGTGTGTCTGCGAACAAGCCAGCAGGAATTTCTCGATCACTTCTGTGCCATCTTGTAATTCTACTTGCAAGGTTCCGTTTGAGCAAAATAATTGGATTGCAATACTCCCATTATAAGATGCGAATTCGATCCAATCTTCAGTATCACCGTTCGGCGCCGAGACGCTGCCATTGACTCGGGCAGAGCGTGCTCCCTGCGGCGAAAAAAATATCCTTGCCAGCGGCGCTTCCATTGAGTCTCCATCTGTCATTGCTGACAAGGAACTATTGGTTTGGACGGCCGGAGTGGTTGCGGCGATCTCCGCCGTTGGAGTGGCACCTGCGACCACTGGCAGAGAGTCTGTATTTTCCACTCGTAGAAATTCGAGCGCCGCCCAGCCTGTTCCATTTGCTGAATTCGCAAATTCGATCTGCATCCACGCGCCGCTTTCATCTTTTCCCAAGATAAAAACAACATCGTTTGGATTAAGCTCTCCGAGCGTGTCGAATGTTGTGCCCGGTCCGCTGCGCACGTTTATTTTTTGGATGACAAATCCGCTCACCCCGCTACCACTGCCTGATACAGATTCAATGACAGGGATCTCCGCCCCGGCATTCACCTGAACGTATTCCGCTCGAATCCAACCTGTGCCGTTCGGCGCACCCGCGAAAATGATCTGGTACCAGCTTGTGCTGGAATCCCGCCCAATGATCTGCACTTTAGAGAATTGCGCAATGCTTCCGAGGTTGCTGCTGGCTGTGGACGTTTCCGCCCGCACATTGACCTGGGTGGTGGTTACCCCTTCAATTGGGGCAATGGTTGGAACTGGCGTTGGCGGAAGCGGTGTGTGAGTTGGCAGGGGAATTGCCGTGGCTGGCAATGTGGCGGTGACGAAGATCGGAGTGGAAACTGCGTTTTCGCTGGCGATATGCACGTCACAGCCTGCGAGAAAAACGAGAGATGAAAACAGAAGAACAGTAGTGGAATAACGCACAGGTCTATTGTATCCAAGAATTAAGTGGGGTGAAATGAGATAAACGGGTTGAAATAAAAACCGCCATGATCGGCGGTTTGTCTGGCACCCCCACGCAGACTCGAACTGCGCTCTTCAGCTCCGGAGGCTGACGCTCTGTCCACTGAGCTATGGGGGCGAACGAACGGAATTTTACCATAGGCAAAGAAAAAGGCTGATGAAAGAGTCACCAGCCTTTCGGTCTAGAAATGAAGCGATGCTAATTTGCCTGCAGCGCCAGGGCCGCCAAATCCCTGCGCAATGATTCGATGATCGCGGCATTCCCGCCTTCGTCGCCGTATTTTAAGTATTGTTCTTTCTTGTGAGCCAGCTCGCCGCAGGTGTGATAGAAGCGGGATGTGGCTTTGCCGCTCAAGCCTGCCGTGGTCAACGTCCAGGGAGAAAGCGCTTTTTGGTATTGCGCCTGTGAAATGATGCCCGAGTTTACTTCTTCCAGCAATTGCTTTTTGACGATGTTGCGTTCATGGAAGATCAGCCAGACGATGAAGCCGAACATCAATGCCCAGCCGAACCAGTCGACCAGCGAGCCGATGGCAAGGCCGCCCAATCCGCCGATGAGACCGCCAAGTGTGTTATGAAATGCATGGACGGTGATTGCAATGCCAAGGCCGACGAATGGCGCAATGATCTTGATCAAGATGTTCTTGTTGAGTCGGGCAACAGCAAAACCGATGCCTGTAAATGCGGTGAAGAAGGCATGCATCCAGCCAACCACAATCACGCGGATGAAGACCAGCAGGAACAAGCCTTCCCAGCCGCCTTCAAGATAACCGTTGCGATAGATGTAGAGGGTGTTTTCGGTGGCGGCGAATCCCAGTCCTGCCAGCCCGCCATAGATGATGCCGTCCAGAACGGAATCAAATTCCTTGCGGAACAAAAGGAAAACGATGCCCACCGCGAGACCTTTTAATATCTCTTCCGCGATCGGCGCCACAATGGATGTGGTTCCAAAATCCGCGGCGGCTTCGGAATTGGTGAAAATATAAATCCCCACGCCAAATAAAGTGTTGATGACAAATGCTCCGCCTGCTGCGATCACCACTCCCCAAAAAAATGCCGCGCCTAAAAGTGCCTTGGGCTCCTTTTCATAGCGGTCCAGCCAATACACAAAAGCCGCGTACAAAAACATGGGAACAAAGCCAAAAAATATGGATACGATCAATGCCATTCTCTTACTCCTCCGGATCTGTAAATTGATTTATTTTTGAAAGATCAAACGTGTTCTTTCCACGCGGGTATATTCGGGCAGAATATCCAGCGCATTCAACACTTCTTCAGGGCGGCCAGTGGCTCCATCGCGCGCGGCAAGGGTCATGCGCAGCCAGACTTTTCCGCTGGCTTCTGTGACCACGCTTAACATTTCAATGAGCGGACGCAAGTCATAGGTTTTTCCGCGTCGTTCACGGATGACCGATTCGGACATCATCAACGCTTCAACTTTGCGCGTCAACTCAGCGCCGTCAATGGGTTCTGTCAAATAGACTTCGTACGCGGCTGAGAGCACCTGCGTTTGCAACGCGGGTGCGCGTTCGTCCACGCTTTCCACACCGAGCACTTGAATATCGGGCGGTAAACTCTCTTTTAATCGGCTGGAAATATCCTCAACAGGAAAATCCTCATTCAGGCGAACATCCAGCACTTCGGCACGGGAGGCAAATCCCAGCGGCAGGGCGGCGGCGAGGCTGATCTTTGGCTGGGGATGAAATCCCTGTGAATAGCTGATCGGAAGATCGGCTCGGCGCAAGGCGCGTTCCCATAAGCGGTGCAGGTCAAGATGTCCGGTGTATCTCAATGCACCTTGTTTCGAAAAAGTGATTCTCACTCTCATTGTTATTTTGATTCCGATGCGATTTCTTTGAGCCAGCGGTTGATCTCCGTACTGGTGCGGCGATAAGGCTTGTAGGTATGCTCCGCAATGCGGTGGAAGAGATCATGGTCAAGGCATTGATTGTAGGTCAATTGCTGGAAGAGATCCACAATGCTCATGTACGTTGCCAGTTCCTGCTCGACGATCTCATCCATGCCGATGTTCTTGAATTTATAAATAACCAGGTGATTTGGTTTATCTTTTTCCAACAGGCTCGATTCGTAATCGGGATAACTGTTCCGCTGCTGAAAATTTTCCAAAGCCGTGAAGGATGTGCTGGGTGCATACGCTTCGCCGTTCACAATTTCTGAAAGGCGGTCGGCAATGAACTGCTCGCGGGAAAGTACATCCGCCAACAGATCTTTGATCGACAAGTTGCCAAACACGCCTTTCATTGTCAGGCGGCGTGAGAAACCAACCCTGTTGAGCAGGTTTTCAAACTTGTCCCGCTCGTACTGCAGGCGTTCGTAAAAGACGATTTTTTCCATGATGTTCGGAGACTAATCTCCCACCACGGGAAGTTCAATGTCAATTTTTCGGGCAGGGGTTTTTACATCGGGACATTTCCAACCCTCGCCGGGATTCTCGCGGCGCAGGTTGGCGAAAGTCGGCAGGATACCGCAGGCAAAACAATTCAAACGGCAGTCCACACGGATCTGTCCTTCAAGCGACATGCGGAAATCCTGAAAGAGGAAATTCTTGCGAACTGCAGCGGTAATATGCTCCCACGGGAAGACTTCGTCTGTGCGGCGCTGTCGGTGTGTATAAAAGGCGGGGTCAAGGCCGTGCTCTTCAAAAGCGGGCAGCCAGGCTTCCGACTTCTTACCTTCGTCCCATGCATCGAACTTGGCGCCGTTCTTCCATGCGCTGTAAATCACATCGGCCATTCTGCGGTCACCGCGAGAAAGCCAGGCTTCCAGCAGGGAATCTTCGGGCTTTGTCCAGCTTAGTTTGATACTTTTATCTTTTAATAACTGGCGTTTCAGCAAGGCTTGCTTTTCAAGGATATTCTCGCGTGTGTCGCAGGCAACCCATTGGAAAGGTGTCTGTGGTTTTGGCACAAAGGTGCTGACCCCTGCGTGCAGTTTCACTTTCCAGCCCGCCACTTTGCGGCCTTCTTCGATCACACGCTTGCACAAGTCCACAATGGCTTGTACATCTTCAAGCGTTTCGCTGGGATGCCCGATCATGAAATACAGTTTCACAGTTGTCCAGCCGCGGCTGTAAATTTCGCGTGTGGTGTTGATGATGTCTTCGTCAGGAATGAATTTGTTGATGATGCGGCGCATTCGTTCGCTGGCAGCCTCGGGTGCGAGTGTAAATCCGCCGGAGCGGTGCTGCTTAAGCTTTTCCATCAAATCGACAGAGACAGATTCGATGCGCAAGGATGGCAGGTTGACAGTCAATTTGCGGCCTTCAAAGCGCTTGCTGATGGCATCCACCAGATCATTGATGTAGGTGTAATCGGAGGAGGAGAGCGACATCAATGCCAGCTCTTCAAATCCCGAAGCGCGGACTGCCGCGTCGGCTGCGTCCACCACCTCTTGTACGGTTCTTTCCCGTACGGGACGAGTGATCATACCCGCCTGACAGAATCTACATCCGCGAGTGCATCCCCGCATGATCTCCACGGAGACGCGGTTGTGGATGACTTCAATATTCGGCACAATAAATTTTGTCGGTGGAGGGGGTAGTTTTGCCACGATACGCTTGTTTACAGTTTTTGGCACATCAGGGAGGATGGGCTCAGTAACAGCTACTGTGCCATCGTCCATGTAGGTGGTGGCATAAAAACTAGGGACATACACGCCAGATATCTTTGCAAGTTCGCGTAATGTTACTTCGCGCTTTGCGCCCTTCGTCTTTTGGATTACGTTGACGACATCGTGAATGACTTCTTCGCCTTCCCCGATTGTGAACGCATCAATGAAGGCGTGCATAGGCTCGGGGTTGGTGGTGGAGTGTCCGCCGGCGATGATGATTGGGTGTGATTCATCCCTGTCTGCGGAACGGACAGGAATGCCTGCGAGGTTGAGAATGTTGAGGGCGTTGGTGTAGAGGGTCTCGTAGGGGAGAGTAAAGCCAATTATGTCGAAGCAGGCCAGAGGGTGTTTTGATTCGAGCGTGTAGAGCGGAATCCCATGCTCGCGCATGAGTTCTTCCATATCCAGCCAGGGAGCGTAAGCGCGTTCCGCAAGCGCATCATCGCGCTGGTTGATCTGGTCGTACAGAATCTTCAAGCCGACGTTCGAAACACCGATGTCATAAATATCAGGGAAGACAAGGGCAACTTTGGTTTGAGCCTTGTCCCAATCTTTGCGGATGGAGTTAAGTTCTCCGCCCACGTAGCGCCCGGGTTTTTGTACCTTTAAAAGGATGCGATCCAGTTTTAATTCGACTTGTTCAGGAGTTAACATGGCGCAGATTATACCTGATAAGAATTGTCGAAAAAGATTAGAGTTTTCGGGGTTGAAACCTACAATCTTTGCATAAATGAAAAGAAAAAGCGCTCTAAATAGCCCAAACGGGTCAACAAGTTAACGGTGGGGATAACGTACAATTCTGAACAAAAAAGGAGTGTGAAATGAGAAAGATTTTATTTATTTCGCTGGCTTTAATGCTTGCGGCTTGTGGTGTGGTGCAGCCTGTTCAACAGGAGCAGCCAACCCCTATTATTGCAACCGTGCTCGTAACGGTGATCGCGCCGACTGAAGTGGTTCCACCGACTGCAGTTCCACTGCCCACTCAGGCGCCGACTGAAATACCGACCCTTGCTCCCACTGAAACACTGGTGCCCACTGTGGTTACTCAACCAACTGCACAGGCGGCGAATCCTTCGTCAAGTTCTACTGGAAGTTCCACTGGTTCGTCTGACTTGACGCCTGTGTATGTCGACAATGTCCTCGGCAAAGGCGTGTTTGCTGATATTACTTTCTCCAGCGACCGTATTACGCTGAATTGCTACCCTCGCGAGTTCGAGATCACCATGCGAGCCGTCCATCCTGACGTCACTCGCGCAGAAATGTTCTACCGTGTTTTGGAGGCTCCCGGTCTCTTCCGTTACTCTGATTGGTATTTGATTGGCAATTTAAGTTCGGATGGAAAAGGCACTTTTTACACCACCTTCAAAGCGACGGATATTAAAGATGACTGGAGAGTTTTGGACCAGGCCATGATCGAATTTCAATTTGCAGGCATAAACAAAGGCGGCGGCGTAGTGGATCGCACCCAGAAGATCGAGAGATTAGTCAGTTATTACAAGAATTGCCCTTAGTATCTTGAAACAAAAAAGGACGAGCCTTGGCTCGTCCTTTTTTGTTGTAAATATTTATGCGGCTACTTTACGAGCCTGCCAGAGATCACGTCCCCAGAGCCAGAGTGCGCCAAGGCCAAGGAACATCACAACCAGACCAAAGATCCAGCCTATGAACGGCAGGGCAACAACTAGGGCAACGAGGATTACACCAACAAGCAGAGGCCAGACTTTATGGTCAGCCAGCGCAGGGTTGAAGCGGTTCATGATCCATTTTCCGCTCAGCCATGCCACCACAATCTTGGTAAAGAAGGCTGTGACAAGTACGAACCCAACTATCAGAGCGAAGATGGCAAGAATGCCAGTCCACGCAATGGTGCCGCTTACACCGCCAAGGGTCAGTGCACCGAATACCACGGCGCCAATGATCATGGCTGTGAAAATCACCAGCAATGTGAAGAAGAAAGCTGCGTACGAAACGATGCCCCAGCCCAAACTTATGATAGGTGCGGTCCCCAATTTATCCATAACAGCCTTTGTGAATTTCGGGGCGAGCCAGCCCAGAAGCAGACCGAACAGCAGAAGGGTGACAATGTTGCGAAGCAGGTCAAACGACCAGGAAGCGATTTTCTGTCCCATGGTAGGCGGCGTATATTGTGCATTTACATTGTCAACAGGTTCTTTGCGGGTGATCTCCCCTGCAACCACACCGTCTGGAATTTTCATATCTGCAGGTTGTGTATAGGTCAGGTTCCCGCCGATTGAGGCATTTTCACCGATGGTAAACCCAGGCTTTACACTCGGCACGGAGATACCGGTCTGCCACATGTAGGAGGATGGAGGGACTGAGTTTTCCGCAGAACCAACTTCAGCAGTCACGTCACCACCAACGGTTCCTTGCAATTCAACTGCACCAGCGGCAAACATTGCATCTCCAAGAACATCACCGGAAAGTATCGCTTGTGCACCGCCGAAAAGCATGTCCCCTTTCACCTCGCTGCCATTTTTTGTTTCAAGGCTTGATCCCCCAACAAGCAAGTCGCCGCTGATATTGGCTGCTTCGCCAACCTGCAAAACTGCCCCAGCAATGCGTACAGAATCGGTAACAACACCGTTGATCACGATGCTTTGACCCATGGCAAACAGATCGCCTTCCACGGTTCCGTTAATTATGATGGTTTCAGCCGCCACGACCAAGTCACCTTTGATGGTGCCATTTAACGTGAACGTGCTTGCGCCAACGTAAAAATCATCAGAGATGATTTCATCTGCTTCGATCACAACCGTGTCACCGCCGCGGCCATCAAAAGCCAGCGCAGAAGATGTGATGCTCATCGTGAGCAAGGCGAGCAGGGCAAAAACTGAAATAATTTTATTAATTGGTTTCATGGGATTATCTCCTTTGAAAAAAACTTCCCAAGAAAAGTATACGACTTTTTGCCTGGGAAGTTGCAGATATATAAATTATCGCCTCTTTTCCCCGCTGATGCCTGTTTCTATTTTTCTTTCAACACGATCAATTTCGTCGGTTTTTGAAAATACCAGTTCATAATCTCGACAAACCAGCTACAAAATCTCTCTTTTTTATGAGCCGTTTCCTCTTTTATTTCTTCCAAGCTCATGTACATGATTTCTGAAATCTCAACTGGGTCAAAAAGGATTTGCTCCGGAGTCACCCTGCCTTCGTAAATGCGGCTGATCTCATTGTCGCCGGGTCCATATTCCATTTTGATGGTAGCCAATGATGTGATCTCGACACCTTCCACGCCCAGTTCTTCTTTTAGTCCACGCATGGCTGCTTCGAGGTAACTTTCTCCAGCTTTGACATGCTCCGAGACCGAGCAATCCAGCATGGATGGGGAAGAGGCGCGGTCTGCGCTTCGTTTTTGGACGAGCATTTTTCCATCCTCTAAAAAGAGGAAGACATGCACACCGCGATGCTGCAATCCCTTTTGATGGATGGTGGAACGCATTTCCTGGCCGATCACAATATCTTCATCGTTTACTACGTCAAGCAGTTCATCCATGTGCGATCCTCCTTGGAAGCCAAAGGTCGAAAGCCAAGTAGATTGACTTTCGACCTTTATACTATTTCTGTTTAGGAATTGTCAATTATCCGAACAGTTCCATCAGTTGTTTGACGCTCACAACGCCATCGAAGCCAGATAGATTGCCTTTGCGAAGTTCAGCTTTTTCGCCGCTCGCATCGCCCAGGCAAGAAACAATGATATCGCCAGCGCTCACATCTTCTTTTTCCGTGTAGTGGTTGGTGGTGACGACCACATTCGCGCCGGCAGCCTTTGCAGCAGTAAGTCCATTCTTGGAATCTTCCACCACGATCACTTCGTCGGGTTTCAAGCCAAGTTTGGACAACGCCAGGTTATAAATGGCGGGATCTGGCTTTTTCTTCTCAACCACGTCGCCTGCCAGCACGATATCGAACTTGATGTCAGACAAAATTTTCTCTGTGATGGCTTTTGCCGCCTGTTCATTGGATGTGGTACAAACTGCGATTTTCAAGCCTGCATCCATCGCCTCTTTCATGAACCGATGAATGCCCGGGCGAAGGGGCAGTTTTCCAGTCTCGATCAGTTCAACAAATAGAGCCGTCTTGCGTTTGTGCATTTCCTTTACGAGATTGTCGATCTCTTCCTCTGTCAATGGCTTGGAAAACCCCTTGGTCTTCCAATGGTGTTTCATGCGTTCTTTGCCGCCTGCGATTTGGAGCAGTTCGTGGTAATACTCCACGTCCCATTCGTCAGTGAAGCCGAACTCCTTGAAAGTCATATTGAACGAAACACGGTGACCATCGCGCTCGGTGTCGATGATCACGCCATCCTGATCAAAGAACACTGCTTTAATTTTTGACATGATTTCCTCCATTTGCAAGTCATAAAGGTCTTAATGACCTTTATGACTTGCTGGATTAATTTACTTTTTCATCCCGAAAAATTCAAGGACGGTGTCTACAAACAACTTGTTTTCTTCTGCAGTGCCGACAGTCACCCGGAACCAACCATCGCTGCCATATTTTTTGCTTTCACCGCGCAGGATGATGCCCTTTGTTTCAGCGAACGCAAGAACCTCCTTGCCGGTCTTGCCTGTTTCACCGCAATCAAAGAGAATGTAATTCGCTTTCGAGGGCATGACATAGAAGCCTGGAATGACACTCAGGGATTCGGTGATGAAATCCACCGCGTTGTTATTGAACTTGATGCGTTCTGCAAGACCTTCAGTGTCTTCAAACGCCGCAAGCGCTGCCCACATGGGAATCGTATCCACATTCCATGGAAGAAGCGAGCCAGCGATCTGGTCGATCACTTCCTTGTCTGCAATGGTGTATCCAAAACGCATGCCTGCAAGACCATAGGCCTTGGACAACGTGCGGGTGATCAGGACATTCTTGTATTTCTTCGTCAACTGCACCTGAGACATTCCCAACCCTGCATATTCCACATAGGCTTCGTCGATCACAAAGGGAATGCCCGTTTCGGCAATGGTAATGAAGTGTCTGGCATCCATGAAGTTGCCTGTGGGGTTGTTCGGATTGGCAACCACGATGATCTTGGTTTTGTCAGTAATAGCCTTGATGATCGCATCAGGGTCATAATGCATAAGATGATCTTTGTAGATCATCGGCACGGAGACCATCTTTGCGCCGAGCAGCGTTCCGCGTAAGCCGTAAATACCGAAGCAGGGGGTATGTTGAATCACCTCATCGCCGGGGACAATGAACATGCGGAAGATGTTATCGTACACTTCGCTGGAACCGTTGCCAATCATCACATTGCCGGGACCATCCACATTGTTCATCTCGGCGATTTTGCTGCGCACAACCAGCCCCTGGTCGGGATAGCGGTTTGCCATCTTGGCGTATTTGACCATCGCCTCCAATACCTTATCAGACGGGGGAAGCGGATTTTCATTTGACATCATACGATGCAGGGATGGGTCTCTCCAGGCTTTTTCGATATGCTCCGAGATGTACATCGGAATGCCCTTTACCCATGGGGCGTAATATTCTTCAACCTTCTTCATATTTTTATCTCCTCAATTTATGTTTGAACTAACGACTCAAATTTCTATTATGCTTTGCCTTCACAGCCCAGCTTGTCCATCCAATGCATCACGGCTTTTCGCGTTGCATCGCGCACAAAAACATCCAGTTTGCCGGGGTCGTATTCATCGCGGTGGGCGTTGAGATATTCCCATTTTGCATCGAGCAGAGTGTGCTTCAATTCTGTCGAAACATTGAATTTCGCGCCGCCCGCTGCAAGCAGCTTGGCGACATAATCGTCGGGCAAACCCGTCCCGCCATGGACAACGAGCGGAGTCTTTATGCCGTTGCTGTTCAACATCTTATGGATGATAGCCATGCGCTCGAAATCAATTTTTGGATTTTTGGTTTTGTACACGCCATGCGCAGTGCCAATGGCGGGAGCAAAGATATCCACGCCTGTGCGTTCGACAAATTCCACAGACTGTTCGGGATTTGCCAACTGCGCCTCATCTTCCGCGACCTTGATCTGGTCTTCCACACCGCCCACGGTGCCCAACTCACCTTCCACAGAGATATTGCCAATGCTATGGCAGTAATCCACCACTTCCTTGGTCTGGCGAATGTTCTCTTCGTAGGACTGTTTGGAAGCATCGATCATGATATTGGTATAGCCGGCGTCTGCGCACTTCTTGCAATAGGCGATGTCCGTGCTGTGATCGAGGTGCAGACACACTGGCACCGGCGCGGATTCGGCCAGCGTACGGTAGATCGCTACCATCATTTTGGTCCCCAAAAATTGGGAAGGTTTTACGGAAGTCTGCACAATGACAGGGGCTTTCTTTTCGATAGCCGCGTCGATCACCGCTTCAAATTGCAGCAGATCTGTGACATTGAACGCGCCGACAGCCCATCCTTCTTTTGCCGCAGGGATCATGATTTCTTTCGCATTTACGATTGACATTTTTTTACTCCTTCTTTAAATGGGTAGTTTCAAAATTCTCAAGTTGAACGCCTTAAAACAACGTTCAACGAATTTCCTCTGGGGAATCCGTAATTATTTGTTTTTCTTCGCAACATCCTTTAACCACTGTTCCCAGCGGTAGTCAGTTACATCCTGGCGGAAACGGCCAAACCACAAATGGGCATATCCCTGGAAATCCTCCTCCAGTTTTGAAATGCCCATTTGCGTTGTTCCCCACATGGCTTCGTGCAATTCAGACATGGGCCACATCAAACGCAGGCGCGCATAGTTTTTTTCGGTTACTTCGCCAAAGTATTCGTGCAGCATGTATCTCGCTTGTTCATCACTCAAGCGGTGATGATGAGCAAAATTACCAAGATCAAAGAAGACATCGCCCATGCCCGCATATTCCCAGTCCATCAAGCGGAGTTCCCCAACTTCGTCTGTTATTTCCTCGTTGATCCAATTCAGGTTGAGCAGGTCGTTGTGGCAGGGCGTCGGCGTATATGGATTTTTTTCAAGAGCTTTCCTTGCTTCGTTCATTTTCTGCATGATCCAATCCCAGTCGCTGGGAAACTTTGTTCCATTGCTTTTTGACACCTTCATTAACATTTCCACGCGCCGAAAAACATTGAACTCGCCATTTAAAACAGGACCGCGCCGGTGAAAAAGGCGAATCTTTTTAACCACATTCGATAGATAATCGGGTTTCCTGAGCTCGTGCGGAGGGATGGGTTTGCCATTGATAAAGCGAGTTACGATGTACCCCTCAGGCTCGATGAAGTACATGATCTCGGGGGCAATCCCCATTTCACCGGCGGCCTTATTTGCTTCATGTTCCACATCGCGCTTGATGCCAAGCTGCTCCGTCCCTTCACCCGCAAGGCGGATCACATATGATTTTCCATCAGCATCCACTCTAAAATTAAGGTTCGTAATCCCGCCGCTTAATGGAGTCTTTTTTATGTTCTTTGAATCCGCAAGAAACGGAACTTTTGCAATGGCTTTATCAATTGCTAACGTCATTGTTGGATCATCCTTCCTTAATAACTGGACTCTGGTTGTTCAATCTCTCGAACGTTGTAGGCAATTAGACGCCTCATCCTTAACGTGAACCTGGCTGCTTCTTACTGACGAATTCTCTCGCCTTTGGCGTCCCATAGGACAGCCTGCGTCACCTCTGCGCCGACCTGCTCGCCAAAGAACTCAATCTCCAGTTTTGTTCCAGCTTTTGCATATTCCATCGGAAGATATGCATAAGCGATGGACTTGTTGACCGAATACCCGAAACCGCCCGACGCCACCCAACCGACAAGTTTTCCGTCAGCGCGGATGGGTTCCTTGCCGAGCGCAATTGTGCGATCGTCGGAGATGACGATCGTGCAGAGTTTGTTTTTTATGCCTTCTGCCTTTTGTTTAACAAGCGCTTCTTTGCCGATGAAATCTGGCTTGTCCAGTTTTACAGCAAAACCGAGACCTGCTTCATAGGGGGTGTAATCCGGCGAAATTTCACCGCTCCAGTACCGATAGCCTTTTTCGAGCCGCAGTGTGTCAATCGCTTTGTATCCGCCAGCGACCATACCTTCTGGTTCACCTGCCGCCCAAAGCGTGTCCCAGAGTCGCAGGCCATATTCCGAGGGGCAGTAAAACTCCCAGCCCAGCTCGCCGACATACGTTACGCGCGAAGCGATGACGGGAACATCCCCTACGTTTATTCGCCTGGAAGTCATATATGGGAAGGCCGCATTCGAGACATCGTCCAGCGTTACTTTTTCGAGGATGATGCGGGCCTTGGGTCCCCACAAACCGAGACACACATAATTGGAACTGACATCTTCAATGGAAACTGTGCCATCCTCAGGCATGTTGAGTGAAAGCCACGACATATCATGCTGACCGAAAGCGGTGCCTGTAACAATGAAGAAGCGATCTTCTGCAAGGCGGGTGACGGTGAAATCACATTCAATACCGCCGCGTTTGTTAAGACATTGAGTGTATGTGATCGTGCCAAGCGGCTGATCCATTTCGTTGGAGCAGACATAGTTGAGGAATTTCAACGCACCGGGCCCGCGCACTTCAAACTTGTTGAAGGATGTCTCATCGAAGAGACCGGCGTTTTCGCGTGTCATCAAATGTTCATGACCGATGGCGCGCGACCAATTGTGACGTGCCCAGCCTCGAGGTTCATGACCGTGTGTGGCAAGTTCTTCATATTTTCTAAACCAGTTCGGACGTTCCCAGCCCATCTTCTCGCCGAAATGACAGCCAAGATCGCGCAGGCGAAAAAAAGTAGGGGAGGTGCGTACGTTGCGGCGAGACAGGCGTTCTTCGCCGGGAAAATGAATGTCGTAATATTGTGTGTACGTTTCAAAGGTGCGCGCGACAGTGTAGTCAATATTGTTGTAGTTCGGTCCAAAGCGGCGGACATCCAAACGCCACATATCCCATTCAGGGTTGCCGTCCACGATCCACTCCGCCATCACTTTGCCGATGCCGCCTGCGCCTGCAAGGCCATGCGCGCAGAGCGCGCAAGCCACCCAGAAACCTTTGACGGTGGTGGGGCCAAGCAAAAATTCACCGTCAGGTGTAAAGCCTTCGGGACCATTCAAAAGTTTAATAACTTCCGCACCTTCAATCGCAGGTACGCGGCGAATTGAATTTTCCATCAACGGGGTGAAGCGGTCCCAATCTGGCGGCAACAATTGAAATTTGAAATCCTTTGGAATGCCGTTCATGCCGAAGGTGGCAGGCTGGCGTTCGTAACCCCCCGTGACCAAACCGCCCACTTCTTCACGCCAATAGACGAGCAGGTCCGGGTCGCGCAAATTGGGGAATTT
>JAEURE010000240.1 GCA_016789485.1 Anaerolineales bacterium
GGCAGGCAACGTGGCAAGGATGCCTTGGATTTTCTCCGAGATTTCCATTGGCGGCAATTCTACCGCTTGTTTATGAAATTAGGAAATTTGTTCTGGCAATTCAATTGTAAAACTTGTGCCTTTGCCGACTTCACTTTGCACTTCAATCCTCCCGCCATGCGCATGGACAAGTTGCTTTGCAATTGCAAGCCCCAGCCCGCTGTTCACTCGTCCGCTGCGCGATTTATCGCCGCGCCAGAATCTGTCAAAGATAAATGGAAGGTCATCGGATGGAATTCCTGCACCTGTATCGTTGACCTTGATCCGCACGCTTCTTTCTTCGCCGACCATTGGTCCTGCTTCGAGTGAAATTTTCCCGCCGCTGGATGTGTGCCGCAGCGCGTTTGAAATTAAATTCGATAGCACTTGATTGAGCCTGTCATAATCTGCAGTGATCTCTTGGTTTGGGTTGGCAATGTTCGTTTGCAAGTCAATGCCTTCGTAAGCGGCTTGGGAGGAAAAGCTGGTCGTGAGATCCTGAATCAGGTCAGCAAGCAGGAAGCGGGTAGGATGAAGCGGAAGTTGTCCTGCTTCCGCAAGTGAAAGAGTTTGCAGATCATTCACGAGGCGCGCGAGCAGTTTTGTCTCATCCAATGTGTTGTTGATGTGTTCGGCAGTTGGCTCGTACACGCCGTCAATGACGCCTTCAAGATTGCCTTGAATGATGTGCAGTGGCGTGCGGAGTTCGTGGGCAATATCCGAGGTCAGGTTACGGCGCTGTTGGTCGGCACGTTCAAGTTCTTCAAGCATTTTATTAAAACGCTTGATCAATTCGCTGAACATATCTGACTTGTTCTCTGATACCCGCACAGAGAGATTGCCCTCGGCGACAGAGTCGATGGCATTGAATATCTCGCCAAGCGGTTGACCGAATCGGGTGTACAAAGTGAAAACGGTGAAGACGGCAAGGGTCACCACGGCAAACGGCGCACCGCAGACAAGAATCCAAATATTCCTGACTCCCGAAAATTCTGAAAAAGCCCAATACAGGATGGCAGCGGTGCCGCCGATAAAAATCAAAAGAAAAACGAAGAAGAAAAAAGCAAATGGAAAGAATCGACGACCACCGCTGCGCCAGCGGCGACGGAAGTGAGGCGGTGTGTGTTGGCTTTCGTGATTATGAGACATGAAGATGAGTTAATGTTCAAGGAAGCGATAGCCGATGCCATAGACCGTTTCAATGGACGGGCTGCCTGATTCGGCTTCGAGTTTTTTACGCAGATTCTTGATGTGCGAGTCCACGCTGCGGTCGATGCTGGATGCGGCTCCGTGAAGGTCTTCCAGCAATTGCTCGCGGGTGAGGGTCTGGCCTGGACGACTCGCGAGGATGAAAAGCAATTTGAATTCGTTGGGTGTGAGCTTGAGCGGAATGCCGTTAAATGTGACGGAATGTTTTTCCGAGTCAATTTCAAGCCCGCCGATGCGAATGACGGAAGGCGCTTTGATCTCACCTTTGGTGCGGCGCAGCAAGGCACGCACACGAGCAACGAGTGCCCGCGGAGAAAAGGGCTTGGTGATGTAATCGTCCGCACCGATCTCGAGGCCAGTGACCTGGTCCACTTCTTCGGCGAGAGCGGTGAGCATGATGATGGGCACGTCACTTTCGCGGCGCAGGATCTTGCAGACTTCGCGCCCATCAATGTTGGGGAGCATAAGGTCGAGGACAATGAGGTCTGGTTTTTCGCGGCGAGCAGTTGTCAGCGCGGATTGACCGTCGCCTGCCGTGAGGACACGATAGCCGTTCTTTTCCAGGAAATCCCGCGCGAGGCGGGCGATCTTGGGTTCATCATCTACAACGAGGATAAGTTCTGGCATGGGGAGAGTATAAGGGATGAGGGATGAATTATGAAGGATAAAAAGAGGAAAGAAGGAAGAGGAGTAGTGATGGTTTCTTCTTCTTTCCTCTTTTTTAATTTAGCTTATTCTTTTTTGTCCGCTTCGCCGTCAGCAGGCTGTTCACCATGTGCGCGCTTGTGCCATTCGTTGAACATGGGCGGGACGCCATCTTCCCACTTCCTGCCCCAAGGACCGTGATGGCCGTGACTTCCCCAGCCGTGCCGCATCCCACGGAAGAAGATCATCTTCAGGAAACCAAAGAAGAAGAACAGGAAGATGATGGAGCCACAGATGGCACCGAACGGGAAGAAGCCAAAGTGATGATGATATCCATAGCTGTAGGGATACCCATAGCCGCGGCCATACATCATCGGCGGAACGGGTGCACCTTGTCCATTTTCAGCGGCTTCTGAGATGGCGGTTGCCACCGCGGGAGCCTGCATTACTCCGCGGGCTTCTCCTGCTTTGAAGACCATAAAGCCGCCCGCAGCGATGAGGCCGAGAAGGAGCAAGACCCCAATTACGCGAAATACTAAACCGTTACGAAACATTTTTACCTCCAATAGGTTGATTGATTTTTTTTGTTCTTACACCCCAAATGTATCAATCCATTGTGGAGGAATTGTGGACGGGTGCGCGAGAGATTGTGGAGGTTATGTAAGTGAAGTGTTAAATGTGATTTCTCCAGCTTCTCAAATATTGCCGAGCAGTTACGCTGTTAACGTTCACCATCAGGTTCAAGCACCTGGATGTTTTGCCCCGCATATTTCTCGTACAAATCGTTGCGCCGCTTTCTCCATGCATCGAGTCCACCGCGCAGGTTGGTGATGCGTTTAAAGCCTTTCGATTTCAAGTAGTATGAGATCATTACAGAAAGTCCGCCTCCCGGACAGTACACTACAATCTGCTTATCGCGGGGGAGTTGTTTCAAATAGCGCTCCACATATAACGGATTGACTTCATGAGCGTTCGGCAGCCCCTTGAAGCGTTTCCGGTCATCGGGCGGACGCACGTCGAGAATATAGGCGTCTTTACTAAAAAGGATCGTCTCGTTCAGTTGAGCTGGAGCGAGCATATTTACGAATGAAATTTGACCTTTGAGGTAATCCCGAACCACTTGTGCCATGTATTGAATATCCCGCGCCGTGGTATCGTGTCCAAGGCTGATGCGGATCGTCTCACGTGCAGCTTGATCGGATAAACCGATCGCTTTCAAAACATGCGAGGGCGCATCTTCACCCGTGCTGCAAGCCGAGCCAGCGGAAACCGCAATCCCGCGATAATCCAACATGCCCATCAGCCCAGAATTTTCCACGCCTGGGAATGTGATGCTGAGCGTATTTGGCAGGCATTCTGAATCTGCTTCCGGTGAATTGATGACACAATCCGGCTTGATTTCCTTGAGTCTCTGAATTAATTGTTGCTTTAATGCGCGGACTCGCCCGGCATGTGCCAGGAGTTTGTCTACCTCCTGACAGGCTGCACCAAAACCGACGATATTGTGGATGCTTTCAGTCCCGGCACGCAACCCGCTTTCCTGGTGACCGCCGTGCAGGAACGGCGCAAAAGGACTGCCTTGTTTGACATATAAAGCGCCAACGCCTTTTGGGCCGTATAGTTTGTGCGCCGAAAAAGAAGCATAATCAACATCCCATGTGTGGACGTCAATGGGTATCTTTCCCAACGCCTGCACACAATCAGTCAGCACCAATGCTCCGTGCTTTCTGGCAATCTTCGTCACGGCCTTGATATCTTGGATCACGCCAGTTTCATTATTGGCTAAGATGCAGCAAACCAGAAAGGTATCTTCGTCTACCAGTTTTTCCAATTCAGGGAGTTGTACGCATCCTTTATCGTCCACTGGGCAAAATTCGACAACCAATCCCTGGGCTTCCAAATATGCCAATGTATTCATGATAGAAGGATGTTCGATTGGCGTGGAAATGATCTTTTTCTTTTGGGGATGAAAGTGCGCAGCAACTGCCTTAAGCACAGCATTATTGGATTCGGTTGCGCAAGCGGTGAAAATGACCTCGGAAGGGTCAGCATGAATGGCGTTCGCCACATCCTGTCGGGCTTCTTCCAATAACCCCGCCGATTTCCTGGCAATGCCATAAAATGACGAAGGGTTCCCATAATGATATTTCAATGCCCGATCCATTTTGTTCCGAACATGGCCGCTGACAGGCGTAGTTGCATTATGGTCAAGATAGACCTGCCGGTTAAAGCGGATGAGATGCTTCATGAATTCGAAGTATTTGATTTCCATTGGATCTCCTGTGCAAGAATGCTGAGGACTATACTCATTGTATACGGGTTTGTGAAATAATCGTTGCCAATGGTATATGCGTCTATCTTATCGCTAGGACGATCTTCCCTTGCGCATGTCCTGTTCCCAAATGGTACATGGCTTTGGCTGTATCTTTCAGAGGATATATCTTCTCTACGACTGGTTTTATTTTTCCGGCTTCGATCATATCTCTCAGCGTTGACAGGTCGGCACGGCTGAATTGTGCAATGAAGAAAGAGACCTTTTGGCTTGCGCCGAGTGCTGCCAGTTTGATCTTTAGAGTATGGCTTAGCGGACCGATCACTGGATTGCCCTTTTGCGCACC
>JAEURE010000241.1 GCA_016789485.1 Anaerolineales bacterium
AACAGCAAAGAACCTGCCCAAAAAACAAGCATGTAAACAAAAGTTATATCGCTGGCAAAGAAAAGGAAATTTGTGTAGTCAGAGTAAACAGGAAAAAACGGTCTATCCCACATCACGATTCTCCATCGAAATGGAAACAGGAAAATCGTCAAGGCGAAGGCAAAGTACGCAGCAAACAAAAAATATTGCGACAAGCGTTGTTGGGAGGAAGGTTGCATTTAATCAGACCAGAATAATCCTGTTTCTTATTATAATCTCTGAATGTCTTCATACATTGCCATCAACGGGCGATTTCGACAACGCCGCATCACAGGTGTGGATAGATATGCATATGAAATCTCCAAAAGGTTGACAGTGCCCAATTTTTTCATCACTCCAAGTTACTCGCTGGGACGTGTTGCAGGGCATCTTTGGGAGCAACTGTTCCTGCCCGCCAGAATACACACCAGAGACCTTCTGTGGTCCCCCGCGAATACAGGCCCATGGTCTGTAAAAAATCAAATTATCACCATTCACGATGCCAGTGTATATGACCATCCCGAATGGTTCGACCCTGCCTTCGCCTTATGGACTCGTCTTTCGTGGAAAGTACTTGCAAAGCGGGTAAAGGCAATTATCACCGTTTCCAATTTTTCACGAGAGCGCTTGAATTTTCATTTGGGAATCCCTGAAGGGAAAATTCATGTTATCCACAATGGAATTGGGAAACCATTCGAGCCACAACCGCAAAAAATGATTGAAAGAGTAAAAGAAAAATACGGAATAAAAAAACCTTATTTCCTTTTTATTGGCACAAATGAGCCCAGAAAAAATCTGGTGGGCTTGACTCAAGCTTGGGAAAATCTAGATTTAAAGTCACACTCTTTATTTATTGCAGGCGCTAAAGGAAAGGTCTTTGCCAATCAAAGACATCATGAAGTTCAGCCTATCCAAACGTACGTATCCGATGAGGACCTCTCCGCTCTATATTCAGGAGCAACATCAGTTATTAATCCGTCGTTTTATGAAGGTTTCGGTCTGACCATACTCGAAGCCATGGCATGCGGAGCTCCTGTAATCGCAGCGGACATTTCGGTGTTTCGGGAAATATTCGATGGTGCAGTTTTATTTTTCAATCCACACCACCCAAACGAACTGGCACATACGATACGAAGGGTTATCGAAGACAAATCACGTACAAATGTATTAAGTGAAAAAGGTTTGGCGCATGCTTCCAGGTTTTCTTGGGACGAGTCTGCACGTAGAACACAAACAATATTTGAGGGTCTCGCATGAAATTGGCAATTGTTCACGAGTGGTTAAATGTTTACGGCGGGTCGGAGAGACTGCTTGCAGAAATTCTCGGCATGTATCCGCATGCGCAATTACACGCGTTAATCCATAACAAGAAAAACCTGATCGGCACGCCTCTGGAAGAGCGCAATGTCAAAACCTCTTTCCTGCAAAATATTCCACGCGTCGAACATCTTTATCGTGGATTACTGCCGATCATGCCAATTGCCATCGAGAACATGCATATTCACGGGTACGATGTGGTGTTGTCTATTTCACACGCAGTGGCACATGGCGTCAAAACTCACAAAGATCAAATTCACATCTCGTATGTCTGCACACCAATGCGATATGCCTGGCATTTACAGAACGACTATCTGCACCTGCATCATTTGGATAAGCCGATTCTCGGCTCCGCCGCGCGCCTGACCTTGAACCTGCTGCGCCATTGGGACAGAGCATCAGCTCCCCGGGCAGATTTCCTGCTTGCCATCTCGAATTGGACGGCACAGAAGATTCAACAGGCTTGGGGACGCAACTCTCAGGTCATTTACCCGCCTGTGGATGTGGGACGATTTTCGCCGGCAAAAGAACGGGACGATTTTTATATCCACGTTTCCAGACTCGTACCTTATAAAATGACCTCTGAAATTATCCGTGCGTTCAATGAATTAAAACTCCCGCTCGTCATTGTAGGTGATGGACCCGAGATGCCGCGTTTAAGAAAACTTGCAAAGAGCAATATCAGGCTGCTGGGCCATCAACCAGATGAAGTGGTGACAGATTTGTTAAACCGTGCCAAAGCTTTTGTCTTCATGGCAGTGGAGGATTTTGGGATCGCCATGGCTGAAGCACAGGCAGCGGGATGTCCTGTAATTGCATATGAAAAAGGCGGCGCAGCCGAAATTGTTAAGGATGAAGAAACTGGCTTATTTTTTCAGGAACAATCGTCCCGTAGTTTGATCGAGGCGGTTCTTAAATTCCAGGCTATGAAATTAAATAGCAAAGCTGCACAAGAGAATGCGGCCCGTTTTTCGTCAAAAAGGTTCAAGGTTGAATTCTCCACTTACTTTGAGAAAATGACTTCACACCTTTGAGTTCACGCATTGACTACAGAATAGCTTTCGCCAGCGCTTCCAAACCAGCAAGGTCATCCAAATCCAGCCATTGCAACATGATGCGCTGAAGCCCGCTTTCTTCAAGTCTTTTCAACTGCTGCCTGACTTCATTCCCAGATCCAGCTACAATCCCCTGTTGATTTAACTGATCCACTGTGCGTCCGCGTGCCTCGAGTTTTTGTTTGAGTGCAAATTCATTGTGACCGAAAACACATCCTGTCATCATCGAACGCCGCACAGATTTGATGTCGCGTCTTTCATGCTGCAACGCCTTGTCCATGAGAATGTTCAGTTCCTTGACAGTTTCAGGTGCTGCAAAGATGATGTTCCATTCGTCGGCGTAGCGGGCGGCAAGCTTCAGTGTACGATTCTTTCCATTGCCGCCGATCAAGATGCGGGGTCCGCCAGGTCGAAGCGGACGCGGGAGCAAAGTCGCTTCGCGGATTTGAAAAAATTTCCCATCGAATGATACGGGGGAATCGTTTTTCAAAAGATTCGTCACGACCTGCAACCCCTCCTCAAAACGCACAAAACGAGGATTTATATCCAACAGGTCAAAACCAAAAAGCTGATGTTCACGTTCCTGCCAGCCTCCACCAAGACCAAGTGTCAATCTTCCGTTGGAAAGATCGTCCACCGCAGAAGCCATACGGGCGGTGAATGCAGGATGGCGAAACGAAAAAGGTGTAACCAGAGGACCAAACTCAATGCGGTTGGTATTACAAGCCAGCCAGGTCAGCGAGACCCACAACTCAAGCGACTCTTTATCGGGCGGATTCATGTTGGTGAAATGGTCGGAGCGATATAAACCGACAAATCCCAACTCCTCCACAAGACGTACAATTTTTTGCCAGCGAGGCCAGGTCAACCCATTCTGACCTTCAATCATGATCGCAATCTCAAGCATGGTAGCTCCTTTTCCCACCAGTGTACTTCAAAAAAGACCTCGCAAGTTTTGAAAACCTGCGAGGTCTGAGCACTACCCAACTCCACGCGCCATCAAAGGTGCAGCAAACAGGATCAATACCAATTCTGCAATTTCCAGCCACAACAGCAGACGGATATTCTTGAATTCCTTCTCAGGAATTTCGGGCAGCTTGTTTTCCGCAAGCACAGGATTCCACTTGATAAAACGGATGGTCGGATAAATCGAGAGCAAGCCGATGATCACGAACAATGCCATCTTCGTCCAAAAAACGTGGTTGTGCAAATAATAGTTCGCTCCTTTTTCAAAGAAATACACACGCAGCAAACCAACTACAACCAATAACCCTGCCGAAACGCCATAAACCAAGTCCACTCGCTGGATGCGGCGAGCTTCCGTCACAGTTAATCCTTTGCGATAGGCGATAAATTCATAGACAAGACACGCACCCAATGTAAAGGCGGCAATGTGATGCAAGGTCGCCATAAGGGAATTAGCTAATACCATTATTATCTCCGAATCTAAAGCTATCTCTTTTCAGGATGGCTTCGATACCAGGCCACTGTTTCTTTAATCGCATTGCGCATGGGTGTTGCTTTCATACCAAAGACTTTTTCAAAACGGCTCGAGTCAACAACAAAGGGCTGCTCGAACTCATACATCATCTCAACCTGTTCCTTCGCTTCGGGAATGAACAAGCCGCCAATCCACATCATCGTTTTACCCATCGCGCTGAACTTTGGCGGGATGCCCATTTCATCCGCGATCATGGTTACCATTTCGCGCTGGGTCACCTGCGGATTATCGTTCGGAACGTGCCATGCCTGCCCGTCCGCCTCTGTCCGCTCACCAAGAATCACAAGCGCCTTTCCAAAATCGGGCACATAGGTATGAGTATGCGGCACGTCAATATTCCCGACCAAGGATGCCGCCTTGCCATGCAGCATCGGATAAAAAGTGCGCTCACCCATTGCTGCCGTCGGCAAGCCCCATGGACCGAAGAAATCCGATCCGCGCCCAGCCGTGACGCGCAACTTCCCCGCACGGTGCGCCTCAAAAGCTGCTTTACTTATTTCGCTGCGCGTCTTGCCCTTTTTTGTGTGTGCATTATTCGGCGTAGCCTCTGTCAGCAGTACACCGTTTGTGTTGCCATACATGTACAAGTTTTCAACC
>JAEURE010000242.1 GCA_016789485.1 Anaerolineales bacterium
TGCGGAGTTCAGTCATCGATCTGTTTTTGCTCCAAATCCACAAACCAATCGCTAAAATTGTGTAGGGGAAGAACCAGAGGATGACTCCGATCGTAAAGAACATGACCGGCATCAGAATAATATTCAATGATTCTGAAATTTCAATATTGGACATGGATACGGGGAGAACCACAAGCAGGCTGATGCCCCAGAGCATATAAGGAATGAACAAGGCAAACCGAAAATAGGTTAGGGGTGTCATTAGTAATGCCTTTGCAGCTCAGAGGCGTATCTTGTGCCAACGGTTGCGCGATTGCTTTTCAACCAATCTTTGAAAGCCGTTCTGGCGCGGGCGGGCTCTTTTGAGACGAGCAAGTTTGCCATCAAACCGTCCACTTCTTCGGGGGTCAGGATGACATCTCTTACGAAGAGACTCAGGAACTGTGTGGCCAGCAAAGCCAATCGAGGCGGGACGGAGATCAACAGTCGTTTTGTGCCGATGGTTTCGCCGATCAACTGAACCATTTCCTTGAAAGAGTACGCATCAGGGCCGACGGCATCGATCGTGTAATTTTCCTTGCTGTACACAGCTTCTACAGCCAGGTCCGCCAAATCTTCCACATATACTGGCTGGATTCCGTACGAACCATCCCCGGGAATAAGGAAGAATGGAAAGCGGCGCAGGAGAAAAGCGATGTTGTTGATGAGTATATCTTCCCTGCCGACCAGAACTGTAGGGCGCAGGATTGCGTACGATATTCCCGTATCAATCACAGCTTTCTCGTTCGCTGCCTTACCCCAATAGTAAGGTAAATGTGAGTCGGCGGATGGATTCGCAATGCTGATGTGGACAATCCGCTTCACGCCAGCTTTTGAAGCTGCATTGACTAAAACTTTCGTATTCTCTACAGCTTTGGGTTGGGTGTTATTGTCTTTGTCGAACCGAACCCAATAGGTGTTGACCAGAACGTCCACGCCGCGCAAATTGTTGATCAGCTCTTCTTCATTGGCGAAGTTTAGTGGAAAGGCTTTTACTTTGCCGTTGAATGGGTCAGGGCGGTTTGGATGATTGGTCAGTGTAATGACTTCCTCGCCGCGGTCAAGCAACCTTTTTGTGATGTACTTGCCTGAGTAACTGAATGCGCCAGTGACTGCGATTTTCATTCTGTCTCCTTTCTTCGTGGGGCGACCAGGGCGAAAAATGAAACGATACAACCGATGACAAGCAACGCCAGCAGAAAACCAAGCATGTTTCCACTGATGCGGTGGGTAATCTCAAAGAATAATTCTTCTGCTTTGGTCGCTTCAGGCTGATAGTTAAGGGCGAACAAAAGCGGCAGACCGACCAAAACGATGCTGGAAAAGACCGTCCAGAATTGCGCTCGTTCTTCGGTACCGCACATGTCCACGAGGATGCGGTTAAGAAACGGGCGCAGGTACCGAAAGACCAGCATGCTAATCGAGAGTGTGAGTATTACTTCCAGTAAATAGAATAGGATTGTGTTCATTGTTTCCTCATTTCAATACAGATAATATTTTGGCGACATTTCTGAAGCCTAAACTTTCCAACTTTATGACAGCGCTGGCGAGGTTATCGATTGCGTTGAAAAATTCCTGTAACGCTTTGACACGTTCGTGTACGAACGCCACCTCCGCCTCATCACCTGACACTGAGCCTGATTCAAGTTTCTCCAGAGTTTCCTGCACCGAACGGACTGCGCGGTCAAACTCGCTGTTTTGTCTTTCCTTCAATATCGAACGAATGGATTTGTAGAAGTCTGATTCCGCTTCGTAATAATCCTTGCGGTCACCGAGCCTGGAAGAGCGGTGGACAAGTCCCATGCGTGCCAAGGTCCGCACTTCGGTGCTGACCGCGCCTTTGGTGAGCCCTGTCTGGGTGACGATCTCATCCAGGGGCAGGGGAGCAGGCGAAAGGTAAAGAACCGCGAAGATCGCACCCATGCCCTTGGGAAAGCCCCAGAAACGGCTGATCTGGCTTAGACCTTCAGTGAAATCCTGTTTGAGTTGGGAAAGTTTGGTTGTCATATGTCGCCTTTAGAACGTTTAGTAATTACTAAACGCAGTATACGATAACCCCATCCACTTGTCAAGGGCAAAACAGCCGCCAATTTGGCGGCTGTTTAGGTGGATATGATATTCCTTGAAACGTTAAGGGGTTTCGATAAACAGTTGGAGCAGCTCAGTCCCAGTCTTTCCCTGCCCGTTTTCCAAATATTTTTCAATCGGCACGCGCACGATGAGACGTTCAGTGTCACTTTTCTCGAATGAAAATTCCACGAAGCCATATTTGCCTCCCTGTATCTCTTCACGTGGAATTTCCGTAACCATGGTCATCACCTGGGCAATCCAATTACCAAATAGATCGTTGTCCGTCAGGTCTTCGATAGGGAGTTGGACATAGAAATCGGTTTCCATTGCGCCAAAGGTGGAGTGACCGTCTGCGTAGACGCAATCCTCACCGAATTGTTGCGCTCTTGCGCTGGCGGCTGGGTTAAGTTGGCGAATCGCTTCATCAACTTTTCTTGTCAACTCGGGGTCATCGTGATAAGCCCACATATATCCGCAGCCGCCATACCCTTCCGCAACTGTTGGTGAGGGCTCAGGCGAGGCGGTGAGTGTGATCACTGCCTGCGGCGTTTCAACTTCATGAGTTGGCGCGGCTACATTTTGCAGTGCGACAAAAGCCGCTGTTGCAGACAAAATGATGCCGATGACCCAATTCCGTTTGTGCTTCATGGTTTAAACATACACTGATTCAGTTTGAAGGATCTCTCTTGAAATATGGGCAACTATCGGTTCGGCATGAGGCGGCACTGTTATTTCAGCAAGTCCGCGGCGGCGGAAGCCATCAACGCCACGCCATTGACCAGTGCGCGTTCGTCAAAATCGAATTTCGGATGATGATGGTTGTAGTTGAGATTCTTTTCATTGTTGGCAGAGCCGATAAAGAAGTAGCAGCCGTCCACTTTTTCCTGCATGTAGCCCATGTCTTCCGCGCCCATGGTGAGATAGGTGTTGGATTCGATGGTTGTGGACGGGAAGACGGTTTGCGCTGAATTAAAAACACTTTCAGCGACTTCGCCGTTGTTGATGACTGGGGCTGTAACTTGTTTGAGTGTGATCTCTAGTTCACAGTTCATGGAAGCTGCCGTGCCACGTACGATTTCTTCAAAGCGCGCAAGAACAAGTTTGCGGACATCGGGATCGAAAGTGCGAATGGTCCCCGAGATTTCAGCGGTTTGTGGAATGATGTTGAAAGCTGTGCCAGAATGAATCGATGTGACGCTGACCACAGCAGGTTTCAGCGGCGGGACATTGCGCGCAACGATGGTTTGCAGCGCAGTGACAATTTGCGCGGCGCAGGCAATGGGGTCGATGGTCGTTTCGGGAGATGCACCATGGCCGCCCTTGCCCGTGAGCTTAACCATGAATAGTTCTGCGCCAGCCATCACGGGTCCTTTGGCAACATGAATCCAACCGAGTGGCTTGTCATTCCATAAATGCAGTGATAGGGTCTTTTCCACTTTGGGGCTGTCCAGCACGCCGTCGCGAATCATCATTAATGCGCCGCCAACTTCCTCACCATTGGTTCCTTCTTCCGAAGGTTGAAAACAGAATTTGATGTTGCCAGCCAGCTCGTTTTTATATTCGTTCAAAATTTTGGCAACTGTTAATCCAATGGCGGTGTGTCCATCATGTCCGCAGGCATGCATCACGCCCGCATTTACAGATGAGTATTCTGCGCCTGTGTCTTCAGTGATGGGAAGGGCGTCCATGTCGAAGCGCAATAAAACGGTGGGACCAGGCTTTGTTCCTTCAAGAAAACCCACCACGCCGGTTTTACCAACACCTTTGGTCACTTCAATTCCGAGCGCTTCAAGTTCCTTGGCAACAATTCTGCCAGTGCGGACTTCTTGAAAACCAAGCTCTGGGTGAATGTGAAAATCGCGGCGCATAGCCTGAGTGTAGGGGAAAAGCTCTTGAGCTTTTTTCATAAAGTCAGTCATGATGTCTCCTTTTTATTTTCCATGTCCTGGAAAGATGGTTTTGATCTTGTGCCTTTGGATTGTATCCCAACTTGCCTTTGTAACCATATCTTCTTCAGGCGTGACGTACCATGGATGAAGATCGCCTGTGAAAGCAAAGCCTTCGTCAAGGATCAAGGTGACACTATCATCGCTGTGTCCGGGTGTGTGAATGATTTCTCCGTGCAAGCCAATTCCCTCAAGGAATTTTCGGCTCTCTCCCACCTGCAAGTTGATACTGTCATTCGTTGAAATGGGTACGTAGGGATAGTTTTTCTTGCCCGCGAAGAATTCCGTCATCTGCGGGATGAAGGCAACCTGCACATCCAGCAGAATGTGTTTGATTCCAAGGTTCTTCAATTCCTGAGTCAGTCCCGCGTGGTCTGGATGAAAATGGGTGACAAGCAGATATCGGATATCCTGGATCGAATTTCCTTTTCGTTTGAGTTCCC